>NZ_KV811624.1:0-176094 GCF_001813175.1 Corynebacterium sp. HMSC069E04
CGACCGGAACGATGTCTCGAGACTTCACAGCGTGCCCGGGGCGGGACTTGAACCCGCACGTCCTATAAGGACACTGGCACCTGAAGCCAGCGCGTCTGCCAATTCCGCCACCCGGGCAGGGTATTGATGTCTTGGCGACTAGCTAACCTTAGCACGCAGTCCAGCAGATTCTACAAATCCGCTGGCAAACCCGAACTTTCCAGGGAACTTTGCCGCGCGCGTCTACGTTAAGTCAAGGAAAGCACCCTATACTGATCGCTGCTATATCTCTCCCTGAAAACATCCCGAAAGGAGGACGGCTCTTCCTATGGCATTGCTCGATAAGCTCGCCAAGCTGGATTCTTCCCTGCAACGCGGACTGGACAACGGCATGGCCTTTGTCTTCGGCGGAAAAGTCGTCCCCGCTGAAATTGAGGAGCTTCTCAAGCAGGAGGCGCAGGACAATTTGTCCCGCGGTGACGACGGCAAGCTGTATAGCCCCAACGTCATGACCGTCGGCGTATCCTCCAAGGACATCGAGAACCTCTCCCAGGACCGGGGTGTTCCCAAGGATCTAGCTGATCAGCTCACCCGCTTCATCCGTAACAGTGGCTGGTCCCTCGCCGGGCCGGTCATCGTCCGCATCGCGGAGGAATCGGGGCTGCGGACTGGGCAGTTGCGCGTGTCCTCTTTTTTGGATCACGAGCCCACCGAAGAAACCGGATTCGATGCGATTTTCCACCACGACCATGGTCAGGAGGACTCTATGACCCAGCCGCACAACGCCGACGAGGCCGCAACCACCGCCTTTATGGCGCCCACCCCGAACCAGCCCGCACCGCAGGGCCCTGCGGTGACGCTCATGCTGCAGGACGGCTCCTCCCGCGTCTACCACGTGCAGGAAGGCTCCAACATCCTGGGCCGCAGCAACGACGCGGACCTGCGCCTGCCCGATACCGGTGTCTCCCGCCAGCACGCAGAAATCACCTGGAACGGCCAAGACGCCGTGCTGGTGGACCTGCAATCCACGAATGGCACCACCGTGAACGACACCCCGATTGAGAACTGGCTGCTTGCCGACGGCGACGTGATCACCCTCGGCCACTCCCACATCGAGGTGCGCATCACCGGCCTCGAGAGCCAAGGCTATTAAGCCACCCCCGGCAACGTTCACAGATTTTTAGCGTAAGGATTTTCCATGGATTCGATCGTGCTGCTCTCGCTGCGCATCGGCCTGCTGGTGTTATTGTGGCTGTTCATCTTGGTCGCACTCAACGCCATGCGCCGCGACGCCAATAAGGCCGCCGGCGTCTACCAGGCATCGTCCCCGGTGAAGGGATCCCAGAGGCGTCGCGAAGCGCCGCGTGAGATCACCATCGTGGACGGGCCGCTGCGTGGTTCCCACATGGAACTGGGCACGCTCGAGGACTGTACGATGGGCCGCGCGCAGGACTGTGACTTTGTCACCGGTGATGATTTCTCCTCCGGCCACCACGCTCGCCTGTTCCGCAGGGGCAGCGAGTGGTTCGTGGAGGACCTCGAATCCCGCAACGGCACCTTTGTTGGTGGCGTTCGCATTGACCAGCCAGAACGAGTCGGAGTCGGCTCCGATATCAAACTTGGCCGAACGACCGTGAGGTTGATGGCATGACTTTAAGCCTGACTTTTACTGCAGTGACGGACCGCGGATTGGTCCGCGAAAACAACGAGGATTCCGCCCACGCGGGCCCGCACCTGCTGGTGCTTGCCGACGGCATGGGTGGCCACGCCGCCGGCGAGGTCGCCTCCACCACCATGGTGGAGCACATGGCCTCCCTCGAGCGGGATCCGGGCGATAATGACATGCTGGCGCTGCTCGGCGCGGCGGCGGAAGACGCTAATGCGGCGATCCGCAAGCACGTGGACGAGCACCCGGAGACCGAGGGCATGGGCACCACGTTGACCGCCCTGCTCTTTAACGGCTCCGAGTTCGGCGTGTGCCACGTGGGGGATTCCCGCGGCTACCGGCTGCGTGAGGGCAAGCTGACTCAGATCACCAAGGATGACACCTATGTGCAGTCCCTGGTGGATGAGGGAAAGCTCGATCCGGAGGATGTGTCCTCCCACCCGCAGAAGTCGTTGATCCTCAAGGCCTACACGGGCCGCCCGGTGGAGCCGACGCTCTTCATGCTCGATGCTAAACCGGGCGATCGCCTCCTGTTGTGCTCGGATGGCCTCTCGGATCCGGTGACGGCCTCTACCATCGAGCAAGCGCTGAAGCAGGGCACGGTCGAAGAAGCCGCTACCACCTTGCGGGATCTGGCGTTGCGCTCCGGCGGCCCGGACAACGTCACCATCGTGGTGGCGGAGGTCTTGGAGGGAGAGGGTGATGAGAACGCCCCCATGACCGTGGGCGCGATCCAGGGCGTCGTCCCGGAGCCCACGCACCCGGATTCCTCCGCCAGCCGCGCTGCCAAGTTGATCTCACCCCCAAAAGCGCAAGCCGCTGAGGAGAAACCCCAGGAGGAACCACAGCGGCGGCCACAGCGAAGCCGGATTGGGTGGAAGGTCATTGCAGGCCTGGCCATCATCATCGTGCTGGTCATCAGCGGCGGGCTCTGGATGAAGAATTACCTGAGCAATAACTACTACGTCACCGCGAACGAGGACGGTATCCTCACCATCCACGAAGGCGCGGACTATGAAGTGTTTGGCCGCCCGCTGCACCACACGTATCAAAATGCCTGCTTGAGCAAGGAGAACGCGCTCAAGCTGGGGCACGGCGCCTGCGACGGCGATTTCGCGCCCTTCACGCTGAAGGATTTGCCCGAATCCGAACGTGCCGCCGTGGGCAACCTGCCCTCCGGTTCTTATGACGAGGTACAGACGCAGCTTTCGCAGCTCTCGGACAAGGCGCTCAAGCCCTGTCCCACCTCGCCGAAGGACGGAAAAGATAAAGACGCGTCTAAAGGAAACTGCCGGGAGGTGAAGTAGATGAGTAAATTCTTCTCCCGTGGCACCGAATTCGGCCTGCTCGTGCTGGCTACCGTGGTCTTCGCCATCACCTTGGTCAGCCTTGAGCTCTCCCAGGGCAACGTGCTGACCCTCGATGTGCTCTACCTGATCGGTGGCTTCATCGGCGTCTTTGCCGTCGCTCACTTGGTGCTCTGTTTCCTGGCACCCTATGCGGATCAGCTCATGCTGCCCATCGTCGCGGTGCTCAACGGCACCGGGCTCATCTTATTGCAGCGCCTCGACCTGGCGAATGGCGGCGGGCTGGCAGTGCGGCAGGTGATGTGGACCATCGTGGGCCTCATCCTCTTCGCGCTGGTGCTGGTCCTCCTGCGTGATCACCGCTCGCTCACCCGATACTCCTATATCTTGGGCGCGCTCGGCCTCATCCTCCTCGCGTTACCCCTCGTGTGGCCGCAACCGCCAGGCGTGGACGCCCGCATTTGGCTATGGCTCGGGCCCTTTTCCATCCAGCCGGGTGAGTTTTCCAAGATCCTGTTGATCCTGTTCTTCGCCATGCTGCTGACCCAGAAGCGTTCGCTGTTTACGGTGGCTGGCTACAAGTTCCTTGGCATTTCGTTGCCGCGCCTGCGAGATCTCGCTCCCATCCTGGTGATCTGGGGTATTGCCATTGTCATCATGGGCATTTCCAATGACTTCGGCCCGGCCCTGCTGCTGTTTAGCACCGTGCTCGGCATGCTCTTCATGGCTACCAACCGCGTGAGCTGGCTGCTCATTGGCGTCATCCTCGTGGGCGTCGGTGGCTTCGGCATCTACCAGGTATCGGAGAAGATCCAACAGCGCTTCTCCAACTTCCTGGATCCGCTGGCTAATTATGATTCCACCGGCTACCAGCTCTCCCAGGCGCTCTTCGGCATGTCCTCCGGCGGCATCACCGGCACTGGCTTAGGCCAGGGGCATCCGGACATGGTTCCGGTGGCGCACTCGGACTTCATCCTGGCTAGCATCGGTGAAGAGTTCGGTCTCATTGGCCTTACTGCGGTACTTGTCCTGTTTGCCATGCTCGTCTCCCGCGGCTTCCGCACCGCGCTGACCTGCCGTGATACCTATGGCAAGCTGGTTTCCTCAGGCCTCTCGCTCACCTTGGCTGTGCAGGTTTTCGTCGTCACCGGCGGTATCTCCGCGCTGCTGCCCATGACGGGCTTGACCACGCCGTTCATGTCTGCGGGTGGTTCCTCTCTCATGGCTAACTACATGCTGCTGGCTATTCTGCTGCGTATCTCGAACGCAGCCCGCCGCCCGGCGCGTGAGCTGAGCTCAAACGCACCCACTGACACGTCCATGTTTCCTGCCGTCCAGGAGGCAAGCCGATGAACCGATCGATCCGCCTCGTGGCACTCTTTTCTCTGATTCTTACCGCCATACTCCTCGTGAACCTCACGGTAGTGCAGGCGTTTTCCACCGATAAATACGCCCATAACCCCAAGAATGTCCGCGGTTTTTTGGAGATGCGCACGACTCCGCGCGGCCAGATCTTCGCCGGCAACACGGTCCTGGCGCAGTCCACGGCCGACGCCGAGGGCAACTACTCCCGCTCCTACCCTGCTGACTCCCCGGCGTTTGCCAACATCACCGGCTACCTCTCGGAACGCTTCGGAGCCTCGCAGCTGGAGGCCTCCCAGAATGACATCCTCAATGGCAAGGATGATTCGCTGCTGGCGCGCAACTGGCTCGATGTGCTCTCCGGCAAGCCCCAGATGGGCGCGAACGTCGAGGTCACCATCGACCCCGCCCTGCAACAGGCCGCCTACGATCAGCTCGCTGGACCAGGCTATAACGGCGCAGCCGTGGCTATCCAGCCCTCGACGGGCAAGATTCTGGCCATGGCCTCCACCCCGAGCTTTAACGTGTCCGACCTCCTCGGCGATAACGCCAACGAGAGGTGGGAACAGCTACAGAACCAGGAGGGCACGCCGCTGGTTAACCACGCCGCGCAGGACACCCTGCCCCCGGGCTCAATTTTTAAGATCATCACCACCGCCGCTGGCCTCAACAACGGTTTCGAGCCGAACTCTACGCTGACCGGCGCGGCGTCCATCACGCTGCCCGATACCGTCACGGAGCTAACCAACTACGGCAACCAATCTTGTGGCGGCGCGGAAAGCGTTACCCTGCAGACCGCCTTTGCACTGTCCTGTAACACGGCCTTCGTGCAGATGTCGGAAAACATCGGCGCTGATGAACTGCGCAAGTACGCCGAAGGCTTCGGCGTGGGTGAGAAATACTCATTGGGTGTAGGCACGTCCGCCGGCGCACTCGGCGAGCTGAGCGACGGCGCCCAAGTCGCCCAATCCGCCATCGGTCAACGCGACGTGACGATGTCAGCGCTCCAGGCAGCGATCATGGCCGGCACCGTCGCCAACAAGGGCAAGCGTATGGAGCCCTACTTGGTCAATCGCATCACTGATGCCCAGATGAAGGAACTACGCGCGACCACACCGCGCCAGGCCGCTGAAGCCGTGGATGAAGAAACGGCCAATACCATCAAGGACCTCATGTTTGCCTCCGAGCGCAACACCTTCGGCTTCGACGGCAACGGTTTCGCCTCCAAGACCGGTACCGCGGAGCACGGTGAGGGCCTTGCCCCGCACGCATGGTACGTGGCTTTCGACCCAGACAAGGACATCGCGGTCGGCGTCGTGGTCAAAGATGGCGGACACCTTGGTGAAGGCGCAACCGGCGGCCAGGTTTCCGCACCGATTGGTCGCGCCATCTTGCGCGCATACGGAGGTGAGCAGTAGTGAATAGTGCTGACAACAAGGAGCACCTCCAAGCGCTGATCGGCGAGGACTACCAGCTGCAGTGGATCGTCGGCCACGGCGGCATGTCCACGGTGTGGCTGGCGGATGACGTGCGCAACGACCGCGAGGTCGCCCTCAAAGTCCTGCGCCCAGAGTTTTCCGATAACAATGAGTTCCTCTCACGCTTCCGCAACGAAGCCAAGGCAGCAGAGTCCATCGATTCCGAGAACGTCGTGGCCACCTACGACTACCGCGAGCTCGAAGACAACGGCCGCACCTTCTGCTACATGGCCCTGGAGTACATTCGCGGCGAATCCCTGGCGGACTTGCTGGCGCGCGAGGGAGCACTCCCGGAGACACTAGCGCTCGATGTCATGGAGCAGGCCTCCCACGGCCTGTCCGTGATCCACCACATGGGCCTAGTGCACCGCGATATTAAGCCCGGCAACCTCATGATCACCCAGAATGGGCAGGTCAAGATCACCGACTTCGGCATCGCCAAAGCCGCCGCCGCTGTGCCTCTCACCCGCACCGGCATGGTCGTCGGCACCGCCCAATACGTCTCCCCCGAGCAGGCCCAAGGCTATGAGGTTGGCCCGTCGTCCGACGTCTATTCGCTCGGTGTCGTGGGCTATGAAATGCTAGCCGGAAAACGCCCCTTTAGCGGCGATTCCTCAGTCTCGGTGGCGCTGGCGCACATTAGCCAGGCGCCGGAGCCCTTGTCGACGTCGATTAGCGCGCCCACCCGTGAACTGATCGGCATGGCCCTGCGCAAGGACCCGAACACCCGCTTCGTCGATGGCAACGAATTCACCAACGCGATCTCCGCCGTGCGCCAAGGCCAGCGTCCACCGCAGCCGAAATCCGCGGCGCTCGCGCCCGTCGCTGCCGAGCCTTCGCCCTCCGCGTCCACGGAAATGCTGGCCAACATGGCTCACCCCACCACGGTGCGTCCGGCCGTTTCTGCACCCCAGACGGAGGAGCGCCCCGCCAAGCAGGGAGGTTTCGGCACAGGTTTGCTCATCGCGGTGGCCATCGCGGCCCTCGTGGCGATCGGGTTCATGGCTTATAGGCTGTGGGGGAACACGACACCGACCCCACAGCCCACACCAACGGAGGTCATTGTGACCGAAACGGTGGAGCCGGAAACAACGGAAGAAGAGGAAACGGAAGCCCCTGAGACCGTTGAGATCACCACCGTGGAGGAGGAACCTACTCAAGTCACCGTCACCACGACGCACTCGGTTATCCCCTCCCCACCCACAACTGCGCATCGCACAACGCAACAGGAGCCACCCGCGCTCCCTACCGAGGAGACGCAACCGCAGGTCGATGACAGCCCACTGCCCGAACCCGAACTAGACTCACAGAACAACCCCACCGAAGAATCCGCACTACAGGGAGGCCAGTAACCCGCCATGGTCAGTGATCGGTACCACCTCCGCCAGTCCATCGGCTCCGGCGGCATGTCCGAGGTCTACGAGGCCGAAGACTCCGTCTTGGGGCGCACTGTTGCCATCAAGATGCTGCGCCCTGACATGGCGCGCGACGTTAACTTCCGTGAGCGTTTCCGCCGCGAGGCCCAAAACTCCGGCAAGCTCAACCACCCGAACATCGTCGCCGTCTTCGATACCGGCGAAAAGGACGTCGACGGCCTGATGGTGCCGTATATCGTCATGGAATACGTGCAGGGCCGCACCTTGCGCGACATCGTCCGCGAAGACGGCCCCATGTCGGTGGCGGAGGCCGCGCGCGTGCTCAAGCCGGTGGCGGAGGCCCTCCAGTCCTCCCACGAGGCCGGCATCATCCACCGCGATATCAAGCCGGCCAACATCATGCTGACCAACACAGGCCAAGTGAAGGTCATGGACTTCGGCATCGCCCGCGCGCTGGATGATTCCACGTCGGCGATGACGCAAACCTCTGCTGTCATCGGTACCGCGCAGTATCTTTCCCCGGAACAGGCCCGTGGCAAGCCTGCCGACGCCCGCTCCGACGTCTACGCTCTCGGCTGCGTCATGTATGAAACGGTCACTGGGCGCACCCCGTTTGAAGGTGAAACGCCCTTCGCTGTGGCCTACCAGCACGTGCAGGAGGATCCAACGCCCCCCTCGGAGCTCATCGACGAAGAGCTCACGGAGAGAGAGCGCCTTGGCGTCGACGCCGTCGTGCTCACGGCAATGGCCAAGCACCCGGCGGATCGCTACCAATCCGCCTGGGAGATGGGCGATGACCTTGACCGTTTGGCACAGGGCCAACTCCCGGAAGCGGCACGCTCCCACGTCAACGATGAGGATCACCCCACCACAATGGTGGCACCCGTAGCCGCACAACACCGTGCGCCGGTGGCCTCCACCCGCCCTTCGGAGGACGAGGAATCCGGATCGGGCTTGAAGTGGCTGGCGGCCTTGCTCGCCGCTTCCCTCATCGCCATCATTGGCTACTTTGCCTGGGATTTCTGGGATAGCTCCCGCCAAGAGGCCCGCGAGCGCGAACAGGAGCAGCAGGAAGCAGCTCAGCGCGCGAACATGGTCACTGTCCCGAAGGTGGCCAACCGCCCGCGCAATGAAGCAGTCGAAGAGCTGGAAAAGCTTGGTCTGCTGGTGACCGTCAACGAAGAACCCAGCCCCGATGTGCCGCGCGGCAAGGTCATCCGCGTCAACCCGGCGGAAGGATCAGAGCTGCAGAAGAATTCTTCGGTCACGCTGACAGTATCCTCTGGCAAAGAGGTCACCGAGGTCCCTGATATCACCGGCATGAAGCTGGATGAAGCTACCACTGCGCTGGAGGAAGCCGGCTTAGAGCTGAATACCGACGTGGAGCAGGTGAATGATGAGGCCCCCGCGGGCGAGATCATTTCCCAGAACCCAGCGGGCGGCGCGCAGCTATCCAAGGGTTCGAAGGTACGCGTCACAGTGTCCAAGGGCCAGAAGGAAGTCAGCGTCCCAGACGTCAGCGGCATGGATCGTGATCGCGCAGTGGACATGCTGTCCTCCATGGACTTTGACGTCACCGTGCATTCGGTGGATTCTGAGCTGCCGGAGAACCAGGTGCTCAGGGTTGTCGAGAAGGGCCAGAAGCTACCCAAGGGCAGCCAGGTCACCCTCGAGGTCTCCAACGCGATGCTCATCCAGGCACCAGATATTACGCATTCCACGCAGCAGGAAGCTGAATCCGCGCTGCGCGCCAAGGGCTGGTCCGGTTCCCTCGACGTGGGCGAACGCATCCCAACGTCGAACCCGATCGATAGTGACAAGATTGGGTGGGCGTCGGCAAGCCGCGGCGATGTCATCCGCAAGGATGAGACCATCCACGTCCGTTTCTGGGAGTTTGACCCGGCAGCGTTGCTGCCGCAGTAGCTCTCAACGCCGCAGCTGCTAAGGTATCTCACAGATTAACCACCCCTATTCTTCGTGAAGGTGTAACAATGCCAAAGTCCAAGATCACGACGGAGGGCTCCGCACTCCCGCAGTCCTCCAGCTCTGCGACCAACCGCACCCCGGTCAAGATCAACTCTGAGGGAACCCCGAAGTGGTACATCGCCATCATGCTGGGCCTCATGCTCCTCGGCCTGCTCTGGCTGGTGGTCAACTACCTAGCGGGTGAGTCCATTCCGTTCATGCAGGAGCTGGGACCGTGGAATTACGGCATCGGCTTCGGCCTGGCCATCATCGGTCTGTTAATGACGATGGGCTGGCGTTAGTTTTCATCGCCACCGATGAGCTCCTCGAGGTTCTATAGCATCGCTGGCGTTGGCTGCATCATTTTGGTGATGCTCACCGTCACGGTGGATAAAAACTTCCTCACTCCCGGTGCACTCGTACTTGCCGGCCTCGGCGTTTCCCTGACGCCGCTGGCCATCCGCCGCCCACTTGCGGCGGCCTGCGGGTACGGTGCGCTTTTTGCGCTCGCAATGTGGTGCCCCGACTGGCGGTCTTTCCTCCTCTTGGCGTGGAGCCCCGTCATCGTGGGCATCGTGGCGTTTCGTACACGCTGGCTGTGGGCGCTTCCCCCAGCGGTGGTGTACACATACCTCGTCACAACGGATCCTTCGATTAATTATCTGCCCGATTTCGACCCGTTAAACCTGTCGACACCACTCATCTTGTATGCGGTGTCCATCGTCATTGGGGCCGCGCTACGCAAAACCCGGGACCAGCGTCTTGCCGCCGAGCAGCGCGCCGCCCAGCAGCGCGAGGCGCTGATGACCGCCCTTCATGATTCGGTGGCTGCGACCTTGACCTCCGTGGTCATGCGCTCCGAAACCTTGGCGTTAACCCAAACGGATCCCTCCGCGGCTGACTCCGCGGAAGCGATTGCTAACGACGCCCGCCGAGCCATGGGCGAAGTCCGCGACCTGCTACGCGTGATGAAGAATGAGAGCGTGACTCAGGGAGTTAAGTCCTTGGAAGAAGACCTCGACACCATGGTTAGCTTCCTGAGCAGCCACGGCTTCCACTGCGAAGCACAGATCAATGTAGGCAAGAACGGTGAGCTTGCGCTACCGGAAAAGCTCTCCCTCGTGTTCTCTGAGCTCGCCATCAACATCCTCAAGTACGCTCGCCCTGAATCCCATGTGAGCATCGAAGCCACCGGCAGCTCCAAGTCCATCGACCTCGTGATCACTTCCGAGATTGCAGCGCAACAATCACGCCAATACATGACGACGAATCTGGGTTTGGAGGAAATCGCCCGCCGCGTTCGCCGAATGCACGGCAGCTTCGGCAGTGGCAAAGAAGGCGATCACTGGATCACACGCCTTTCTCTTCCCACTGCCCACCTAAGAAAAATATAGTAAGCTTGCCCGGTAACCCGCCGATTCTTAGATTCCACAAGGTTAGTAGACATGCGTACTTCCCTCGCCGTTGCCGCCGCAGCTCTCGCGCTGTTTTCCGCGCCAATCGCCAGCGCTGCTGAGGCTCCTGCTGAAACCACCGTTGACACCGCTACTGAGAACACTGAGTCCACCGGATTCACCTTCTACAAGTCTTTCGCGGGCGAATTCACCGACCACTTCCGTTGCTCCAACAACCCCCAGCTCTGGTGGTGCCGCTAAACTGTTGCCATGAGCATTCGGGTTTTCCTCGTTGATGATGATGAGCTCGTTCGCTCAACGCTCCGCGTCTATTTCCAGACCACCGAGGACATCACGGTGGTCGGTGAGGCAACCAACGGCGCCGATTGCTTAGACCAGCTTGAAGAAGCCAAGCCGGACCTCGTCCTCGCCGATATTCACATGCCGCACATGGATGGCATTACGCTGCTCAAGCACCTTAACTCCGGACCGAATCCCCCGACGTTTTTGGCGGTGACCGCCTTCGACTCGGATGACACGATGCTAAAGATCCTGCGGGCGGGCGGCGCGGGCTATATCTTGAAGAACCAACGCCCGCGCTCCATCATTGAGGCGGTCCGCGCCGCCGTGGAGGGTGGCACCGTCGTGGCACCCGCCGCCATGCACCGTTTGGTCGACTACATCGGTGAGCCCGCCACCCCACGCGATCCCGTGGCCGCCGCCATTGAGAGCCACGAGCTTCACGACGCCGAAATAGCCGTCCTCAAACTCCTCCTCGCCGGCAACTCCAATTCAGAGATCGCCGCCGCCACCCACTATTCCGAGTCCGCCGTGAAGAAGCACGTCTCACGCCTCATCACCATCTTCGGCGCCAGCACGCGCCTGAACCTAGTGACGAAGATTCTGGGTGGCGCTGGTTCCTAGTCCGAACTGCACTCTAGCGGCAGAACCCCTTTTCGTAATACGATTACGGTTATGAAAACTATCAATGGAAAACCGATCAGCGAAGAGCAAATTGATGAATGGGTAGCGGAAGCCGAAAAGGGTTACGACGTGGAGACTCTTCGCACTCGGGGGCGGAAGCCCCGCGACAATAAAGCCGCAAAAATTGTCTCGATTCGCCTTTCACCCAATGAAATTGCGGACCTGGATAAGTATGCCGCAACCCATGGATGGTCTAGGTCACAGGCAATCCGTGAAGCATTAAGAAAAGCCATTTAAAGAAAATGGAGACCCTTAAGCAGTACCGCGCTCTGCTCGATTAACGGGCTTCTCCCCCAAATGGCGGAGGCAAAAGATTGCCTGCTTAGGCGATGTTTCTCATGCCCCTGATCAATATCGTCAGAGGTATGAACACCGCATTCACTGCTCGAGACATCACCGTCTCCTTCGCCGGACATGAGGTTGTCCACGGCGCGAACCTCACGGCATCGCCCGGACGGATCACCGCTTTGCTTGGTCCGAACGGCGCCGGCAAATCCACCACGCTCCGGGCTGCCCTCGGGTTGGTCAAAGCCACCGGAACGAAGCACATCAATGGCACCATCGGGCTGCTCCTCGACGATGGCGGCCTCGTTAGCAGTCTCACCGGGCGTCAGCATCTCCAAGCAATGGCGAGGCTATATGGCGTCGATAAGCATCGAGTGCAAGAAATTTTAGAGCTGGTCGATATGTCGCACCGATGCGACCGGCAGATCAAAACCTACTCGTTAGGCATGAAGCGTCGTATAGCGCTAGCGGGAGCTCTGTTACAAAATCCCGACATCATCATCTTGGACGAGCCGTCTTCTGGTCTTGATCCTGACGGCATTCGTTGGTTAGGGGAAGTCTTGTGTGCGGAAGCTTCCCGTGGGAAGGCAATTATCATGGCAACCCATCATCTGGCTGAAGCAGCCGCAGTCGCCCACGACGTAGTCATCATTTCTCGTGGTCACACCACATTCACAGGCGTTCTCAGTGAAATCCCCGACCTTGAAGCCACCTACTTCGCCCACACTACGAAAGGCTAGACGTGAAATCCGAGTTTTATACCCTTCGTCACCTCCCGAACGTGCGAATCGTCGCCATACTCGCAGTTATGATGGCGGGCATCAGCGCTGTCCTGCAGTGGGCACTTCCGTTCCTTTTGAAAATTGACCCGCCACAAGTCGGTGACAGTCCTACGGGCCAACAGGTGCAGGCGCTTATCGACGGCTCCGACCCCACGACGTCCAGTTTCCAATTGGCCGCCCTCGACATCACAGGTTCTGGCCAGTCGACAGGCATTTCAATCTTCCTCATCGCCATTGTTGCACTCACAATCACCGCAGCTAGCTACCCATTTTCCAGCGGTGCAGTGGTGTGGAAGGTGGTTGGCGCTGGTTCGCGTATGAAATGGGTGCGTTCTTTGATCACGGTTGTACTTAGTACCGTCCTCCTAGTGTGCGCGGGAGCCTGCGTTCTTAACTCACTGATCGCACTGGTTGCGGCTCCGATGAATGATGTTTCACTGGTTGCTTCTGCTTCTAACGTCGCCGTCGTGTGGCTTCGGGGCAGCTTGGCGGTGCTACTACTGGCCCTCGCGATCATCGGTGTCGTCTTAGCCATACGGAGGATCGGTCCAGCCATCGGCGTTATTGTCGCAGTGTTAATGGCAGGAGTGATCTTGGGAACTATCGGCGTCATGGCCGGGTGGGAACCGTATTTTTACAGTTGGCTTCCTTCTTCTGCTGTGTCAATTGCTGGTGGACAGGGGGCAACGCAGACTATGAATCCATGGGTAGGTATAGCTGTCCTTGCCGGCTGGTCGGTTGTGAGCATGGGACTTGGGCTCACCCGCTTTCACCGGGCAAATCTTTAACATGGACTACATGGATCGCCTTTCAGCCAGAGACATCGCTCTCGCTGTCATCGTTCTAGCCCTTGACCTCGTTGGGTTCCTGGTGGCTAGCTCGATGGACCCAACCCCCTTCAATACCGCATTGTCTCCAGCGCAGTTCTGGCTGATTCTTGGTGCCATCATTGCCAAAGGCATCCTCCTACTGTGGCGCCGTAAATTTCCCTTAAGCGTCCTACTCGGGATTTCTGCTACTGAGCTCCTGTGGTCCCTCTACTGTCTCGTCACCGCAGACCACAGCCTCGGCTATAACGGTATCGCTGCCTCGGTGGCTGCGTTTTCGCTAGCGCTGCACACGAAGTCAAAAACCCGCGACTCTATTTCCCTCATTATCTCGGGTCTCATTGTCGGCACCCTCCGCGCCATTGCCATGCCACCGCTGGGAGGAATCGAGCCTCCACTTTTTACTCTGCTCACAGCCCTGGGCTGGATGCTCCCCCTCATTGTGCTCTTTGCTATTGGACTCGCTGTCCGCAATAACCGCGAGCTCACCGCATCCCTCGCCCGCCAAGCAGAACTCGCTGAGGAAAACGCCGTTATCGAAGAGCGCGCCCGCATTGCGCGGGAGCTTCACGACACCACCGCCCATCACCTCTCAGCCATAGCCATCCAAGCTCAAGCCGCACAGGCATGCATCGATGTCAACCCCATCGCTGCCAAAGAACATCTCCAACACGTGACCTCGTCGACGACGAAGGCACTCCAGGATGTCCGCGCGACCGTTGGCAAGCTCTCGGTTTCCGATGCCGAAATACACCGCATCCCTCAGCCGACAAATTTACCTGCGCTAATTTCGGAAGTTCGCGCTCTGGGACAGGTAGTAACGTTTTCGGACACTTCCCACTTGTCGGAGGGCGAGTTGATTGCGGCTTATCGAATCACCCAAGAAGCTCTGACAAATGCCCGCAAACATACAACAGGCGCGCCTGTTGATGTCATGCTGAGCGATGATGAACTGCGGATCATCACCCGCGGCGCTTTCACGCATAGCCCCACGGGCCGTGGCACCATCAGCATCCAAGAGCGCGCCCGTGCTGTCGGTGCAACCGCTTTCAATGAACCTACCGAAGATGGTTGGCTGGTGCTCATTACCTGGAGGAAGCCATGATTCGAGTCTTGTTAGTTGATGACCAACCTCTGATCAGACAGGGATTAAAGGCAATCTTCGAGGCCACCGGAGAGATCCAAGTTGTGGCTGAGGCAGCTTCTGGAAATGAGGCTATAGCGGCTGCTAAAGCACGCGACATTGACGTGGTGTGCCTCGACATCCGCATGCCTGACGGGGACGGTATCTACGCGACCACGGAGATTAACAAGCAAGACAATCCCCCAGCAGTCATCGTGATCACGACCTTTGACCTAGACGAATACGTCTTTGGCGCCCTCGAAACCGGTGCCTGTGGCGTCATGCTGAAAGACTCCCCAATGACCGACCTCATTCAAGGCGTCAAACACGCGGCCTCAGGTGAAGGCATGGTCGACGCTGCGGTTACTAAAAGGGTGATTGCGGAATTTGGTCGGCGGAAAGCGCGGGCCACGGTAGATTCAGCCCTACTCACGCCGCGCGAACTCGAGTGCGTAAGGGCCCTGGGCAAAGGATTGACCAACATCGAAATCGGGCGCGAGCTGTATTTGGAGCCTTCTACGGTCAAGACTCATTTGTCATCTGCGATGGCCAAAGTGGGAGCTAGTTCGCGAGTACAGCTCGTGATCTGGGCATTTCGCGCAGGAGTGGTGAGCTAACTAGGGTGCGCGATTCCCAACACCACCCCGCAACCGGAGCACTGTTAACACCTTGGGTACAAAGTTATCCACAGGGTGGGGATAACTCTGTGGAAAACGAATTCCACAGCCTTTCTCCACACCCTGTGGATAAGTGTTTTCACGCTTCCCACAGCCCGCACAAAAACTTCGAACACAACCGATTAAGCTGCTGATCTGCGGTTATCTTGGCCCACACGTTCGGTAAATTACAAAAATGTAGTTATCCACAATGTGGATAACGTATGTGGAATTCTTTCGCACAAAGGTTTTGGTGGATAACACGCCCGAGTTATCCCCAAAGCCCAGCTCGCAGCGCTGCTGCAACAGCAGCTATCACCCCGATAATCCAAATCCCCAACCAACGCAGCCACGTGCGTTTGCGAAAGAGGAATGGTGCCAACAGCAGTCCTGTGAGCAAACCGCCCAAGTGCCCCCACACGGAGACGTTCTCCGCCACGAAGCTGTAGACAACGTTGGCTACAACGAGAACGATGGGCGCGCGCAGGTCTAGACCGCGGCTGCGGTACACACCAATGAGTAGACCCATGAGCGCAAAGAGGGCTCCGGAGGCGCCCACCGTAGGCGTGTCAAAATCCATCCACAGCACTGCGACGGAAGAGCCCACAATGGAGATGAGATAGGCCGCCGCATACAGCGCGCTACCCAGAGTGCGCTCTACTTCCCTGCCCACAAAAAACAGCATCACCATGTTGACGAGGAGGTGCCCGGCGTCGAGATGCATGAATCCAGCCGTGAGCACCATGGAGGGATGAGCGGCCACATCCGGCCCCCACAACGTCCAGTCCTGAGCCAAGGAGCTTTCGTAATACGGGGTAACCAGGGTCTTGGCCTGGATGGCCGTGGCCAACCATGCCCCAATGCACAGCACCATGAACACCATGGTGACTGACGCCGAACGAAGATAATTTTTCACGCAGACTCCTAAAACAACGAGCCCGCCACCACTTCACGTGGCAGCGGGCTCGGATGAAAAGCTAAGAACGCTTAGGCGATCTCAATGGACTCGATGACAACGTCCTCAGCCGGACGGTCCATGCGGTCAGTGGAGACCTTAGCAATCTTGGACACGACTTCCTGGGAAGCCGCATCGGTGACCTCACCGAAGATGGTGTGGTGGTTGTTCAGGTGCGGGGTCGGCGCCACGGTGATGAAGAACTGGGAGCCGTTGGTGCCCGGGCCGGCATTCGCCATGGCCAGCAGGAACGGGCGGTCAAACTGCAGCTCCGGGTGGAACTCATCCTGGAACTGGTAGCCGGGGCCGCCACGGCCGGTGCCAGTCGGGTCACCGCCCTGGATCATGAACTGGTCGATGACGCGGTGGAAGATAGCGCCATCGTAGAACGGGCCAGACTGCTCACCCTTGGCGTTCTGGGTGGTGTAGTCCTTCTCGCCCTTAGCCAGGCCGATGAAGTTCTCAACGGTTACCGGTGCGTGGTTACCGAACAGGTCGATAACAATGTCACCGTAGTTGGTGTGCATCGTTGCAGTTGCGGTCTTCTGAGTCATGCCAGCCATTGTATGGAAATTTCCACCAATGCGTTGTTCCGGCGCGACGCTGTCAGCGATCTGCGTAGGGTTACAAGCATGATTCGCGCCATTCTCTTCGATCTCGATGACACCCTCATGGACCACACCGCCGCGATGCATGCGGCCGTTGAGGAGTGGCTGCCGGGCGGGCACCACAAGCGCTTCGCCGAGATTGAGCGTAAGTGGTTTGCCGCCTACGAGCGCGGCGAGGTCTCCCACCAGGGCCAGCGCGTGGAGCGCTGCCGCGAGTTCCTGGGGCGCCCAGAGATGACGGAGCAGGAGGCACTGGCGGAATATGCCAAGTATTTGGCCGCGTATGAAAAGCACTGGCAGGCGCTTGATGACGCCCTCCCTACCCTCGAGCACGTCCTGTCCCGCGGCCTCAAAGTGGGCGTTTTAACGAACGGGGCTCGTGAAATGCAGGAGGGCAAGCTCAAGGCGGGCGGGCTCGACCTGCCAGGCGTTGAGCTCTTTCCCACCGTGGAGATGGGCCACCCGAAGCCGCACCCAGAGGCCTACCTCGAAGCTTGTCGGCACTTAAGGGTGGAACCGGGCGCCACTCTCATGGTGGGCGATTCGGTGGCCAATGATGTCGAAGGCGCCCGTGACGCGGGTCTCAAGGCACTGCACTTCGATAGGGGCGGAAACGGAGACATCGCCGCGCTCAGTGAGCTGACGGCGATGGACTTCGTTTAAATCTCTTGATGTAAACCTAGAGGCTGGCGCGGACCTCGTCACGGGCGAGGACCAGGTTGCGCAGGGAAGCTTCGGTCTCCTCGTAACCACGGGTCTTCAGGCCGCAGTCCGGGTTAACCCAGAGGCGCTCGACCGGCACGTTCTTGAGCGCTGCGCGGATGAGCTCAGCCATCTCCGCCACGGACGGGATGCGCGGCGAGTGGATGTCATAGATGCCCGGGCCGATCTCAGAGTGGAACTTCTCATCGATGTCCTCGAGCAGCTCCATGCGGGAGCGGGCGGCTTCGATGGAGGTGACGTCGGCGTCCAGGCCGGCGACGGCGTCGATGATCTGGCCAAACTCCGAGTAACAGAGGTGCGTGTGGATCTGAGTGGTCGGCTGGGCCTCGAGTGCTACGAGGCGGAAAGAGCGCACCGCCCAGTCGAGGTAAGCCTTGCGGTCCTGCTCGCGCAGCGGCAGCAACTCGCGCAGGGCGGGCTCGTCGATCTGGATGATGTCAATGCCGGCCTCCTCGAGGTCGCGGACTTCGTCGGCCAGCGCCACGCCGAGCTGGTCGGCGGAGACGGACTGGTGAACATCATCGCGCACGAAGGACCAGGCCAGGATGGTCACCGGGCCGGTGAGCATGCCCTTGACGTGCTTCTCGGACAGGGACTGCGCGAACTTGGCCCACTCGGTGGTCATGGCCTTCGGGCGGGAGATGTCGCCGACGACGATTGGCGGACGGGTGCAACGGGAGCCGTAGGACTGGACCCAGCCGTTCTCGGTGACGACGAAGCCGTCGAGAAGCTCGGCGAAGTACTGCACCATATCGTTGCGTTCCGGCTCGCCGTGGACGAGGACGTCCAAGCCCAAGCGCTCCTGCAGCTCAATGACGGACTTCACCTCGTTGCGCAGTGCCTCGGTGTAGTCGGCATCGGAGAGCTCGCCCTTGCGGTGTGCGGCGCGGGCGGCGCGAATCTCAGCAGTCTGCGGGAAGGAGCCGATGGTGGTGGTGGGCAGCTGCGGCAGGCCGAGGGCTTCCTGGGCCTTGTTGCGCTCGGCGAACTCCGGCTGACGCTGAACCTGGCCCTCCGGCAACTGCGCAGTGCGATCCTGTACTGCCTGGTCATGGGTGCGGGAGGACTCGGCGCGGGTGCGCACGGCGCGGTCAGCCTGAGCATAAGCCTCTGGGGCATCGAGCGGGCCGGCGGCGAGTGCTACGACCTCGCGGATCTTCTCATCAGCAAAAGCGAACCAGGTGGCGACGTCCACCGGCAGGGAGGTCTCCGCCTCCACGGTGTGCGGCACGTGCTGCAGGGACACGGAGGTGGTCACGGAGACATCCGCGCCCAGGGACTCCAGCTTCTCGCGCAGGTCGCGGAGGTTGGCGGCCCAGACGTTGCGGCCGTCGACGAGGCCGGCGGAGAGGTGGGTGACCTCGGCGAGCTTGGCCACACGCTCGAGGTAGGAGGTGTCTAGGGCCAGAGTGCCGACGGAAAGATCCACCTGGACTGCTTCCGGCTGCAGCTCGGCGACAGCGTCGAGGCCAGCGTTGAGGGAACCATAGGGCGTGGTCAGGTAAACCTGCGGGCGCTTCTCCGCGCCCAGGATGCGGCCATAGGCGCTCTTGAGTGCGGCGGCCAAGGTGGCGTCGTCAGCGGCGGCGAGGTCGGCGACCAGGGCCGGCTCGGCGAGCTGGATCCATTCAACGCCGGCGTCGTGAAGCTCAGCCAAAACGGTGAGGTAGGACTCGACTGCCTGATCGAGGTGGTCCAGGGGCTGCTTGGTGGCGCCCTCAGCCTGCTTGGACAGCGCCAGCAGGGTCACCGGGCCGACGAGGACTGGGCGCACAGTGTGGCCGGCGGCGCGGGCCTCCTCGACGATCTTCAGCACGCGCTGCGGACGGGCGCTAAAGGTCTGGTCATCGGTGATCTCAGGAACAATGTAGTGGTAGTTGGTGTCGAACCACTTGGTCATCTCCAGCGGCGCCGTGTCCTTGTTACCGCGGGCCAGGGTGAACTCATCATCGAGGCTCTCGCCCTGGGCAGCGCCCACGGTCAGCGCGGTCTCGAGGACGTGGTCGTAGTAAGCAACGTCGGCCGGGATGGCGTAATCCTCAGTGAGGCCCAGCTCCTTGAGGCGGGCATAGGTGTCAAGGCGCAGGGAGTGCGCGGCGGACTCGAAAGTCTCGGCGTCGATCTTGCCGGACCAGTAGGACTCCAGCGCGCGCTTGAGCTCGCGGTGGGCACCGACGCGCGGGTAGCCCTCAATCGTGGCCTTAGGGAAGGATGCGGTCATGGGATGACTCCAATTCGATGTAGCAGGTCAGTCGTGATGTCTGGATTGTTGTGCGTGTAGATGTGCAGCCCGTCGGCGCCGGCGTTCATCACCGACTTCGCCAGCTTGGCCGTAATCTGCATGCCGATTTCTTTCTCTTCCTCGGGGGAGGTCGCTGCCGCGAGCTGGTCGAGGACCTTGGTCGGCCCATCCAACCCGGACAGCTGGCACATTCGCTCCACCCGGGCGCGGCTCGTCATCGGCATGATCCCGGGGATGAGCGGAATGCGCACACCTGCCAGCCGGGCACGCTGGGCAAAGCGGACGTAATCCTCCGCGTCGAAGAAAAGCTGGGTGATGGCGAAGTCTGCGCCGAGGCGCTGCTTGGCCAAAAGGACGTCGATATCCTCGTCCGGTGTGGCGGACTCGGCGTGGCCGTTGGGATAGCAGGCCACGCCCACCGCCAAGCGGCCGGCTGCCAAGCGCGCCACACGGTCGGATTCCCAGCGGCGAATGAGCCGGACCAGGGAATCGGCGTGCGGCAGGTGACCTTCGGGCATGCCGCCTTCCGGAAGGTCGCCGCGGAGGGCAAGGAGGCCGCGCACGCCGGCGTCGACCAGCGTGTCGATCCAGCCAACGAGCTCTTCCTCTGTGCCGGCGGTGCAGGCCAGGTGGGCCAGGGGACGCATCGCTGTATCGCGCGAGATCTTCTCAATGAAGGCTGCGGTTCCCTCCAGCCACCCAGAGCGCTGGGAGCTGGTGACGGCGATGTAATCGGGGTTATACGCGGCGAGCGTGGCGAGCAAGCGGTCAATCTTTGCAGCATCCGCGTCGTGGCGCGGCGGGATCACCTCGAAGGAGAGAGCGGTGCGCTTAAGCTCCTTGGGCGTATCTTCGCTGATTTGGTCTAGTGGTGCGGATGCGGAAAGTCGCGGGGACATGCTCACCTCCTCTGCAGGTTATCGTTGTTTATCTTCGGTGTTGATGCCCCAAAACGTACCAAGCTGTCCATTTTGAGCGAAAGGCTTTTAATATTGGTAATACCTTTAGAACCCAGCCAGCTGCACTGTTAGCCCATAGCGCTAGTGAATAAAAACCCGGCCCATCCGTACAAAGCTGTCTATTTTCTTTGGACAGCTCGCCACCTGGCGCATCTGGTGGCGGGACCTGCGCGCCACCACTACGCTGAAAGGGAGTACCCAGCGCTAACGCGGGCGCGCATATACAGTGCCCCGCCGAAAAGTCACTTCAGTATTGACGTAAAGGAGCACCTAAACCCATGAACCCCGCCGCCCTGTCCACCGCCATCAGCGCCACCTCCGCCCTGGTGGAGCGCCTCAAGGAACGCCGCGACGAGAAGGCCCGTGAGGCCTACTCCGTCCTGGAGACCGCCGCCGCCCGCATGGAAGAGCGAGATGGCGAGTGGTTCCCGGAGGCCCGCCGCGAAGCGGGCGCCGTAACCAAGGCCGCGCATGCCCGCCTCGAGCGCACCCTCGAACAGCTCAAGGAGCGCAGCGAGGAAACCACCGAGAAGCTCTCTGAGGCTGCATCAGAGGCCCAGGATAAGGCCTCCAAGCAGTGGAAGAAGACCCGCAAGCAGGCGGAAAAGAAGGCCTCCAAGGCCCGCAAGCAGGCCAAGAAGAAGGCGTCCAAGGCTGAGAAGAAGGCGCAGAAGCAAAGCGCTAAGTTGCAGAAGAAGGCCCGCCGCCTCGGTGGCAAGGACAAGAAGAAGGGCTCAAAGATCTGGCTGATCTCCGCGCTCATTGCCGCCATTGCTGCCATCGGCGGTGGCATCTACTACTTCTTCACCCAGAAGAAGGAGAAGGAATCCGCCGTTCCGCCGCGCGTTGAGGACTTCTCCTCCCCGTCCGCGCCGCAGGGCTCCACCTTGGTCTACACCTCCACCACCGAGGACGATGCCACGCATGGCTCCGACTTGGCTGAGAAGGGCGTCGTCGAGCGCGACGAAGAGCTGCTGGGCTCGCTGGATGAGCAGCTGGCCAAGCACCGCGAGGAAGAAACCGCTATTCAGGACGCCGTCGAGACCGAGATCGAGGTCAGCAACGCCGACAAGGAGGATGCTGACACCTCCCGCATCACTGATGACCATGAGTCCGAAGGCAAGCACCGCCTCCAGACCGAGGACGAGAACTAACCCCCCATCCTTGGGGGTGCGCGTTTCGTTGTTTTGATCTCACTTCTTTGCCCCCGCGCGCCCGACCTGCTTGAATTGAAGGCTAATCGGCATCGATCCTCATAGATCGGTGCCCGCGCGCTGTTTTGCGCGGGAAGCCCTATCAACAGCAGCCAAGGAGATCAGGCATGAGCTTTGAGTCGCTCGTAGTCAAGCTCAAGAGCGGGGAGACCTTTTATTTTCCCGCAGGTGCCGTGAGCGGCGATCCGTCCACCCGCGTAGATAACCTACGTTTTGCCATCGAAAACGGCACGCAGTTTAGCTCCATCGATGACTATGGCGTCGACCGTGAATTCAACGGCTATGACGTGGAGAACTATCACCTGGCTTAAGCCCCCCAGTGATTCATTAAGCGTAATCTGAATCACTCCCTCATGCGTTGTGCGCTATAGGATGAGTTCTTATGACTCACTACCCCCGCATGAGGACGTGGTCGTGGTACCTCCCCGATGAACCCCCTTCCGGGGAGGTCTCCCTCACTGAGACCACCGACTTCTCCCGGCCCGGCACCGCCACGTGGCGGCTGCTTGGTGCCCAGCGCACCGGCGTTATCGGCATCTTCGTTGCCACCCTCATCAACGCCCCGCTGGGGGCGTTAGTCTCCGTCATCATCGGCCAGACCACGCAGTATGCCTTTTCCGATCCCTCCTGGCGCACCGTAGCCCTGCCGCTTGCGGCCACGGCGATCCTCCTCTTCATCGCCTATATCTGCGAGGCCACGGCAGATGCGTTTACTGATCTGAGTCAGGCCCGCACCACGCATACGCTGCGACTGAACCTGCTGGATAAGCTGCTGGGCGCTTCTACCGCAGGCATAAGCCCCGGCCGGCTACTCAACACGATGGATGAGGATTCGCACTACATTGGCCAGCTCAAGCAGATCCTCAACTTCCCACTGGTCATGGTGGGCTACCTCTTAGGCGCGGTGGTCAGCCTCGCCCCGATTTCCTGGCAGGTCTCAGCTGTACTGCTGGTTGGCGCGCTCGCCACCGCGCTGGCCTCCTGGGCCACCACGAAGCCGCTGACTAAGATTGCCGCGCGCCGCCGCCAGCTGGAGAACACCGCGTTGTCACTCGCTACGGACTTTGCGCAAGGTTCACGCGTGATTAAGGGCCTCGGCGCCAAGGAGATTTCCCGCCAACGCTTTTCCGACGCCGCCCAGGACTCCTTGGGTGCCATGCTCCGCGAGGCCAAGCTTTCCGCCCTCATGGCCTGGCTGCGCCAGATGGTTCCCGCGTCCTTTGCCGTGGGCATTCTTGCCTGGACCTCCTGGGAAACCTTCGAGGGACGCATCGCCCCCGGCGGGATGATGGCGATTACCATGCTCGTCCCGCCCGCGCTCACAGCATTAGGTGTCTCTCTGGGCCTGCTCACTGAAAACTGGGCGCGGGCTCGGGCCTCGGTGGAGCGCGTTGGCGAACTGCTCGGTCAGCTTTCTTCCAACACCACCGAGGCCGCCGGCGCGCCCATCGACCTCTCCCCCGGCTTACACGTGTGGATGCCCATCACCAACGAGGGGCGCAACACTGTGGATTCCTGGGTGCGCTACCTCCATGAGCAGGGTGCCTTGTGCCCACCGCACCGCATCTCCGTGTTGGAGGGCACCCTGCAGGACAACGTCGATCCGCTCCGCACTGTCAACACCACACAGCTTCACGCCGCCCTCCACGCCTCCGCCTGCGAGGATATTGTTATCCGCCTCGGTGGGCTTGGGCCCAACGGCGAGCTGCCCACCGCGCCCATTGGTGAGGCCGGCCTCAACCTCTCCGGCGGCCAGCGCCAGCGCGTCGCGCTGGCCCGCGCTCTCGCTGTGGACCCGGAAGTTCTCGTGCTGGACAACCCCACGACTGGGTTGGATTCGTTGACCCTGGCGGACGTGGCCAAGCGCGTGCGTGAGCTGCGCGCTGGCAAGATCACCGTGATCATTACATCCGCCTCCACGTGGGCAGCCAACGCCGATGAGGTGGTGGAACTATGAGCCCTGCTCACAAGACCACCAATGACAACCGCGCAGATGCCCTAGCTCCCGCCTCACCGAGGGAGTGCCTCCGTTTTCTGAAGACCCTACCCAGTGCCCCCAGCAGGCTGGGTATCGCCCTCTTCTTTGCGCTTTTTAGCATCACAGTCATCATGATGAACCTGGTCTCCCAGGTGCTCGGGCGCGTCGTCGATATCATCCAGGGCGTGGAGGTCCCCGTCCTGGGTACGGGCCGCGCAGCCATGGTGGGCGCGCTGGTTATTATCGCCGTGGGCTACCTCGTGGAGGTCACTGGCCGCACCGTGGGCCGCTACCTGGTTACCTCCACTACCCGCCGGCTCTCGGTGGATCTGCGCACCTCAGCGCTGGATTCCACCCTCGGTGCTCCCGTGCCGGCCGTCATGGAATTGGGCACCGGCAACATCATTACGCGCCTGTCCAAAGACATCGACACCGTGGTCATGACGATCTCCATGATGGGTGATCGCCTCGTACTCACACTCTTCATGCTGCCGCTGACCGCGCTCATGATGGTCTTCATCCACCCCGCCTATGCGCTGCTTTTTGTTGGCGTCGGCTGCCTGCTCTATCCCTTCATCCGCGGCACCATGCGCGATATCCCCGCCGTAGCCAACGAGGTGTCCTCGGTGGAGGCCTACCGCAACAACGTCCTGCTGGACACCATCCGTGCATTGGAGACCCTCCGCCAGTTCTCCCTGAAGGACTGGGCCCATGCACGCATGGAGCGCTATTCCTGGGACACGGTGCAGGCCTGGGGTGATAAGGTTCCGCTGATCAACCGCATCCTGGGCCAAGGCGCCCTGGCCTTTGCGGTGTTGCTCTTGGGATCGGTCCTCATGTCCGTGCCCATGGTGATGTGGGAATGGTTGACCCCCGGTGAGGCCACCGCCGCGGTGCTGCTGGTGATGCGGCTGGAGATCCACGTCTTCAACATCCTCTTCTTCGCCGGCGAGATCCAGCATTCCGTGACGTCTCTCGGCCGCGCGGTGGCGCTGGCGACCCTGGAGAACAACGCTGGCGCTCCAGACCTCAAGGACACGCCCCGGCTCACCTCCGCGCCGGCCATCACCATTGATCACCTTTCCTATTCCTATCCCGGTGGGGCGCCCGTGCTTGACGACGTCTCCCTCACCCTCACCGCCGGCACCACCACTGCCCTGGTGGGTACGTCCGGTGCGGGTAAGTCCACGCTCGCCGCCCTCGTGGCGGGCCTACAGTACCCTTCGGCGGGGAGCATCAGCCTCGATGGCATCGATACCGCCACCGTGCCGAACACGTGGATTACCGAGCACGTCGCGCTCATTACCCAAGAGGTCCATCTCTTCTCCGGCACCTTGCGCGAGGATCTGTTGCTGGCCAAACCTGACGCCAGCGATGAGGAGCTATGGCAGGCGCTTAACACCGTGGGCTTGGATGAGCATTCGCGGTGGCTGCCTCAGGGCCTGGATACGAAGATTGGCGCCGGCAACGAGGAGATCGGTGCGGAGGCCGAGCAGCAGCTTTCTCTGGCTCGCATGATTCTGCGCCAGCCGCCGGTGCTCATCATGGATGAGGCGACTTCCGAGGCCGGTTCCGAGCACGCAGAAGTGCTCGAAGACGCCGCTAGAGCAGTCACGAAGAGCCGCACTGCGCTCGTCGTTGCCCACCGCCTGGACCAAGCCCGCGAGGCCGACCGCATCATCGTCATGGAACAGGGTCAGATCGTCGAGGATGGCACCCACACCGAGCTCATCGATCTGGGCGGGCGCTATGCCTCGGCCTATGCCCAGTGGGAGCATGGGAAGTAGGTAGTTCGGCGCCGCGTCCTACCATGGAAACTATGCATCTTCTTTCCCTCACTGAAGCTGACCGTACCTACCTGGCCCGTATTAACTTTCTCGCCGATACCTTTGGCGATGAGCACAAGGAGCTTCCTGCGGGCTTCGAGGAAGGCTTTGACTACTACCTCGGCAGTTGGGAGCCTTCCCGTGGAGGTTTCATCGCCTGGGAGGGCCACGTCCCTGCCGGTGGCGTGTGGCTGAACTGGGGAACGGCGCAACGCCATGGTTTTGGCCACGTTATTGAAGGCATCCCGGAGCTCGCCCTAGCCGTGGAACCTCGCTTCCGCAGCCAGGGAGTAGGCACCCTGCTTATCGACGCCGCCACCGAACTCGCCCGCGAGATGGGCGCCCCGGGTATCTCACTGTCGGTGGCTAAAGATAATGACCGCGCCCACCGTCTCTACCTGCACCTTGGCTTCGAGCCGGTGGGCGAAAGCGATGGCCACATCATCCTGGTCAAGCGCTTCAAGGCCGCCGAATAAGTCAACCCCCGGCAAAGCTAAAGGGCGCTCACCATGTGAGCGCCCTGTGGAGCATAGGGGAATCGAACCCCTGACCTTTGCATTGCGAACGCAACGCTCTACCAACTGAGCTAATGCCCCAATACCTGTAGAGCGTACTCCTCCCAGTAGAAGCAGCGAAATCACCCCCTGGACGGGTCTAGCAAAACCTTAGGAGTTAACTTCTTTCACTCTAGTTGCGTGTCACTAGGGATAATCCACCTTCACTGGGCAGACAATAAGGGGTCTGAAAAAGTCTGTGGAAGGTTGTCATGCGCCGAAAAAGTGTTCTTGTTCGCTCCCTCATCGCCCTTGCGGCAGCCACGGCCCTGCCTGGCACCGCTACTGCGGCAGCGGAGTTTCCCGCACTCCCCCAACTCCCCGACGTCCAGAAGGACATTCAACGACTAGAACAGGACGCCTACGATGCTCTTCCCAAGGAGCTTCAGAGCAGCCCAGTCTTTGCAGGCTCCTCGCGGCCGGCTGGGAAGCCCGCGCCGACCGGCAAACAGCAGTCGCAGTCGGTTGCTGATTCCACCTGTTCCAACTGCGTGGCCATCACCTATGACGATGGGCCTGGTGAATTGACTGCTCAGCTCCTCGATACCCTGAAGGCCAAGGACGCCCACGCCAGCTTCATGGTTTTAGCCCCCAGCGCCTCCACGCACCCGGAGCTGCTACGCCGCATGAAGGCTGAGGGCCACACCGTGGGAAACCACACCGCATCCCACCGCGAGCTCAACAAGCTCTCCCCCAGCGACGTGGACGGCGAAATCAAGGCCGGGGCTGCCGCCATCAAGGCAGCAACGGGTGAGAACCCTCGGTGGATGCGTCCCCCGTACGGTGCCACCAACGGCACCGTGGAGGCCGCTGCAAAGGCTAACGGCCAGGCACAAGCCCTGTGGTCCGTCGACACCGTGGATTGGAAGGACCGCAACTCCGAGCACGTCTGCGAGGCTGCAGTCAACGGGGCGCAGCCCGGCTCCATCGTCCTCATGCACGACATCCACGCCACAACCATAGGCGCCGCAGACTGCGTCATCGACGGACTGCGCGCAAAGGGCCTCGAACCTGTAAGCCTCGACCGCCTCATCCCCAATCCCCAGGCGGGAAGGCAGTACCTCACCCGCTAGCGCACAGCGGCCCGTGGTGGGACCAAACTAAAGGCACCTTATGCAGATTCCACATCCATTCACCTGGGGTTTTCATGATTCAGCGCTGCAAATGGTGCCTTTAGTTTGGTCCCTTACCCCATTGCGGTGCCTTGCCCTTTCCTTGAGCATCCCTCCCTCTTTCCTTGAAATATCTTTCCCCTGTCTGAATACTCCGCTTTTCGAACTCTCCTTGTACCTTGAAGAATTCCTCCACTCTCTCAACGAGCCATTCTTGTTCGTCGGCACCATGCCGGGCATCATTTCAGGTCTAAGTGTCACTGCTGCTCTATGGGTGCTCGACTTCCTCAAGCACCCCGCTTAATTCTCTCCTACGTCAGTGGCAACCGCGCGGTATTGAGATGCCAGGGCTTCCGGCCAGTGAATATCGGCGGGTCTTTTATCTTGTATGAAGGGTCATATCTCTTCCATCCCGATGGATTTCGACGTAGAGATACAGGCCTGTACGTCAAGCCGCTTTCTCACATAGTGCAGTGAAATTACATGTCCACAGCGCAACGTAGCTGCACATGAAATAGGCAGTGTAGTGGCGGTATGCTGGGAACATGATCGCCAGCACTGCTCTACTGGATGACTGAGGTGTCCTTGGGCGGGCTCACGCAGCAAAAAAATATAGCGCTGGGTGTTGTTTCCAGCGCTATATTTTTCGCACAAACGAGCCTTGTGTTGATGTTTACTTCAACACTGGTGTGAGGACTGCAAGGCCGCTCGAAGGAACTCGTGTTTGGTCATTCGAAGGGTCGTAAGCAGAGAACGTAATTCGAACCATGCCTCCGCCACGCACATCAAAATTGCGCGCGACTATCTCACCGTTCTTGACAGAAAATTCGCCAAGGAGCTGCCCATCACGCGTAATCCTGACTTTGCCAATTCCGCCGGAGTTCGGGATAGTATCGACCCAAGCTGCCTTGAGGTTTAGCGTTCTCGCGGTTTCTGCTACTCGGTATTCCTTGAAAGAGAATTGAGAACGACCTTGACCATCAGTGGATAGGATTGACTTTTCGTATTCCTTCCCGTTCACGGTCACTCCCACCCCCGACTTAACCTTCCTATCGTGGTGATTTGAGGGGTCATCGGTTAGATACTTCGATCCAGTAGTCCCTGGCTGCGTAGCACCTCCTTGCGAGTCATTCGCTCCAGGGTTCCCGCTGGAACCTCCGTCAAGACCACCAGCGATGACACCAATTGCAGTTGCAATCGCAACAATAACGCTGACTGCCGCGGGGATAAGTCGTTGGAAGTCTTTCAGCATTTGAGTTAACTGATTGAGATTAGGCATGAGGGATCTTCCTTTCGGACAGAATGAGAGAATCAATGACGTCCTCATCTAAACATGAATGTTCACGTTTCGTTATACAATGCGGGGAATAGTCCGGGATATCGCTGTGATTTGGTTGAAAAAAGTTACCCCGCAGGTTTCGCAGCGGGATTTTGTGTTAAAATGCAAGCTTTTCGCTGTCGACGACAACGCTAGCAACAGCATCGTCATCACGGCGTACACCGCGTGCTTCGCTCTCAGCCCCTCACCCGGCTTAAGGGATATTTCGTGTGGATAGATCGATGTGGATTCCCGGAACAGTCTGGGATAATTCGAACACCCACATCGACAACGAATGGAACCCCAGCTTAGGCATAAGAAAAGGCTGGGCCGGACGCTCCTTGATCTTGATTAAGCCTAGTTGAACCCACCGAATGCGAAAGGCGCCCAGCGTTTCCGCCGGGCGCCTTCCACTTATGCTGTGGAGCATAGGAGAATCGAACTCCTGACCTTCTGCTTGCAAAGCAGATGCTCTACCAATTGAGCTAATGCCCCATTGTTCCGTGGTGGGCCTAGCTGGAATCGAACCAGCGACCTCATCGTTATCAGCGATGCGCTCTAACCGACTGAGCTATAGGCCCTTGACCGGAACGAGTAGTAACTCTACATAGGACCGGCGATCTATTACAAATCGCCAGGTCATATGTAGTTTTTCGCGGTGATATTCTCTAGTTAATCGGTTCGTCTTGCAGTCGAATCTTGAATCCACCGAAGACGTCCACGATGGCGTTGTAGATCACAGCCATAATGGGCGCCAGGATGGTCATCAGCACAGCAATGATGGCACCAAACAGTGCGGCCGCAGAGACGACCAATCCGAAGGAGACCTCAAAGCCGCCGCCGACACCGCCGACGAGGCTATTGAAGGAATCCCAGATGCCTGCCTGGTCAAGGCCGACGTACAACAAGCACACGGCGATGAGCCAGGCCACGAGGCCGACGAGGGACATGGCCAAGCCAACGCGGAACGCCGACATGGGCGAAATCCGGGCGAGGTGAAGCTCTCGTCCAATCATGGGTTACTCCTCGTCCTTATCGGCATCCTTGCTGTCAGCTTCGTCCTGCTGGGAGTCTTCGCCAGACTTGAGGTGCTCAGGCTTGACGTCTTCCACGGACTTCTCACCCTTGGCTACTGCCTGGGCGTCTTCCTCACCATCGTCCTCAACGTTGCGGTCGATGGCCAGCAGCTCGACGTCATCAGCCAGGTTAACCAGGCGAACGCCCATAGTGGCGCGGGAGCTCGGACGGATCTGGTTGACCTCGGTGCGGACAACGCCACCGGCAGAGGTAATGGCGAAGATCTCGTCGTCTTCGTCGACGGAGATGGCCGCAATGAGCTTGCCGCGCTTCGGGGTGTACTTGAAGGTCATCACGCCGAGGCCACCGCGGCCCTGCGGGGTGTACTCCTCAATCGCGGTGCGCTTGCCGTAGCCGCCAGAGGTAGCCACCAAGAGGAACTGGCCGTCGTTGACAACAGACATGGACAGCAGCTGGTCATCGCCGCGGAAACGCATGCCCTTCACACCGGCGGTAGCGCGGCCCATCGGGCGGAGCTGGTCGTCGTCGGCAGTAAAGCGGATGGCCTGACCCTGCTCAGAGGTAAGCAGGATGTCATCGCCCTCGTTGACCAGCTGAGCGCCGATCAGCGCATCGCCCTCGTTGAGGTTGATGGCGATGAGACCGGCGGAACGCGCGGACTCGTAGTCGGTGAGGCGGGACTTCTTCACGCGGCCTTGCTGGGTAGCAAGGACCAGGTACGGAGCGTCCTCGTAGGACTGAATCTGGATGACCTGGGCGATCTTCTCCTCCGGCTGGAACTCCAGCAGGTTGGCCACGTGCTGACCGCGGGCGGTGCGTCCAGCTTCCGGGAGCTCGTAGGCCTTGAGGCGGTAGACGCGGCCGAAGTTGGTGAAGAACAGGATCCAGTCGTGCGTGGAGCAGACGAAGAAGTTCTTCACAATATCGTCCTGCTTGAGCTCCGCGCCGCGCACGCCCTTGCCGCCACGCTTCTGTGCCTTGTAGGCATCCACCTTGGTGCGCTTGGCGTAGCCGGTAGCGGTGATGGTGACCACGACGTTCTCGCGGGCGATGAGGTCCTCATCGGAAACGTCTCCGGAGGCAGCGACAATCTGGGTGCGACGCTCATCGCCGTATTTCTCGACGATTTCCTCCAGCTCATCGTGGACGATCTGACGCTGACGCTCGTCGCGGGCCAGAATGTCCTTGAGGTCTGCGATGATCTCTTCGATCTCCGCCAACTCATCAATAATCTTCTGACGCTCCAGAGCGGCCAGGCGACGCAGACGCATGGCCAGGATGGCATCGGCCTGGATCTCGTCGACGCCGAGAAGCTGCATCAGGCCCTCGCGTGCCTCCTCCACCGTCGGGGAACGGCGGATGAGCGCGATGACCTCATCGAGCATGTCGAGCGCCTTGACCAGACCGCGCAGGATATGGGCGCGCTTCTCGGCCTCATCGAGGCGGAACTGGGTCCGGCGGACGATGACCTCAATCTGGTGAGCCACGTAGTAGCTCAGCATTTGGTCCAGGCGCAGGGTGCGCGGCACGCCATCCACGATGGAAAGCATGTTAGCGCCGAAGGAGGTCTGCAGCTGGGAGTGCTTGTACAGGTTATTAAGGACAACGCGGGCTACGGCGTCACGCTTGAGGGTGACCACGATGCGCATGCCCACACGGTCGGAGGATTCATCCTCAATCTTGGCGATTCCGGCGATCTTGCCGTTGACCACAGACTCCGCAATATTGGAGATCATGTTGTCCGGGTTGACCTGGTAAGGCAGCTCAGTGATAACGATGGTCTGGCGGTTGCCCACCTCCTCAATGGAGGTCACGCCGCGCATGCGGATGGAGCCGCGGCCGGTGGTGTAGGCATCCTTGATGCCCTGATCACCGACAATGAGGCCCGCAGTCGGGAAATCTGGGCCCTTGACGCGTTCCATGCAGGCAGCCAAGGCTTCTTCCTCAGAAGCATTCGGGTTATCCAGCAGCCAGTAAATGGCTTCTGCCAACTCGTTGAGGTTGTGCGGCGGAATGTTCGTGGCCATACCGACGGCGATACCGCCGGAGCCGTTCATCAGCAGGTTCGGAACGCGGGAGGGCAGGATAGTCGGCTCCTGCGTCTTACCGTCGTAGTTCGGCGCGAAGTCGACGGTATTTTCGCGGATATCGCGCACCATCTCCATGGCCAAGGGCGTCATACGACACTCGGTATAACGCATAGCTGCCGGGCCGTCATTACCGCGGGAGCCGAAGTTACCCTGGCCGTCGACCAGCGGGTAGCGCATGTTCCACGGCTGGGCCAAGCGCACGAGGGTGTCATAAATAGCGGAGTCACCGTGCGGGTGGAACTGACCCATCGTGTCCGAGACCGGGCGGGCGGACTTTACATAGCCGCGGTCCGGGCGGTAGCCGGAGTCATACATGGCGTAGAGGATGCGGCGGTGAACCGGCTTGAGACCGTCACGCACCTCCGGCAGGGCACGACCGACAATGACGGACATGGCGTAGTCGATGTAGCTCGACTCCATTTCCTCATTGATGTCAATTGGTTGGATGCGATCGAAAAGATCACCGTTATTGTCACTCATAGCGCCCAATCCTACCGTTTAGGGCCGTATAAGGCCGTTTGTGGCACGGCTGTGGTATCACAGTGATATCATTCGCGCTATGGCTATGACACTGCGCCTGACCCCGGAACAAGACCACGCGCTGACCCTGCTGGCCTCCGCGCAAGGAACCTCCAAGCACGAGACGGTGGTCCGCGCCATCGTTGCGGCAGCAGCACGAACCCTCTCGGATGCCGCCGTGCAGGACACCGCGCGCCGGCTGCTGCCTGGGCGTTCAGAATTAGAAGCGGAGATCCGCCAAGCTCGGGGAGGGCGTCAATGAGCGCAGAACAGCTGCTCCTCGTCGCGCGGGAGTTCTGCCAGGCCTATCGGGTGCGGGTTATAAACTTTGCCGCCCTGGCCGCCGCGGCGGCTGCGAGCACGGCCACCATTGAGGGAATTTCCGTTCATGGCAGCCGCTCTGCGGCGGCAGAATCACTAGAAACAGTCTTGCGCGCGGTCCCCGCTCTGAGTGGAAGGAACGAAGAATTCGCGCGATTTTGCACGGAGGTCTATCTTTCTGTTGCAGAAGTTATGTAAGTTAAACATGATAAAGAAGTCTCTATTCCCTTGTAGAAAGGAATCCCCTATGCCTTCGAAGTCTTTGAAGAAGTTTCTAGCCGCTGGTGTCGTTGCCACTACCCTCGCCACTGCCGCGACGCCGGCTGCGGGTGCTAAGACTGCTGACAATGACTGGCAAAACAACAAGAACCCCAACTTCCAGCAGGGCGAAGCAGGCTCCTCCCTGACCGGTTCCACGCCGATCGACATGACGCTCATCATCGGCGGTAGCATCGCCGCCGCAGCAGCACTGCTCAAGTTGGTAGTGGATAATGTCCCGGCACTGCGCGCCCAGGTGGACGAGTTTGCCGCCCAAATCGGGATGGCCGGCTCCTCCGGTTCTTCCGAGAACAACCGCCTCTACGAAGGTGGCCTCGACTTTGACCTCGAGCGCCTAGCCCGCACCAATGGTTTCCCGGAGATTGCTGACCAGCTCGCCGCGCTCAAGGCAGGATCCAGCGCACCGGCACAGTAAGCTCGCCTGTATGACAAACCTCACCCAGCTTCTCCAATCCCCTACCCGCAACGCCGTGGTGGCGGACTTGGCCACGGCCGCCGATGACACCGTCTCTTCGCTTTCCGGCATTTCCGGAATGGCCTTCAAGGGCGCTCTAGCCGCCGCAAAGAAGGCAGATTCTAAGGTCTTATCCAAGGGAATCAACCAGATGCTCCCGGAGCTGCTCAACAGCCTGGATTCCTACTGGAAGGAATTCGAAGGCTCTGAGCAGTCTGACTTCGGCACCTACCTGGACGGACGCAGCGCTGAAGTTACAGAGGTCATCATGACTACTGCGGACAAAGCCGCTGAAGACGTTAATGCGCCTGGCATCGCTCGCACCTACAAGTCCCTGCGCGGCAAAGCCTCCTCCATCTTGGAGCCCAATGTTGCGACCATCGGCCGCGTTCTGCAGCGCCACATGGGCACTGTCTAAGAGCACGCACTTGACGAAGAAAAAAGACCAGCACCTCATATGAGGTGCTGGTCTTTGCGGGTTTTACCTAGTGCTTAGACGTCTAGGAAGCGCACGTCCTTCGCTCGGCGGGTAATGAAGGAGCGGCGAGCAGACACGTCATCACCCATGAGGATGGAGAAGAGCTCGTCGGCGCGCTGAGCATCCTCCAGATCCACGCGACGGAGCACGCGGGTGGTCGGATCCAGGGTGGTCTCCCACAGCTCGGCGGCGTTCATCTCACCCAGACCCTTGTAGCGCTGGATACCGTCATCCTTATTGATCTTGCGTCCCTGCTCCAGGCCCTCGGCAAGCAGCTTGTCACGCTCGGCATCGGAGAAGGCGTAGCCCGGCTGGCCCTTCGCCCACTTCAACTTGTACAGCGGCGGATTAGCCAGGAAGACGTGGCCATCCTCCACCAGCTGCGGCATGAAACGGAAGAGCAGAGTCAACAGAAGCGTGGCGATGTGCTGGCCGTCCACGTCGGCATCGGCCATGAGCACAATCTTGTCGTAGCGCAGCTTGGAAATATCAAACTCTTCGTGGATGCCGGTACCCAGGGCGGTAATGATGGCCTGGACCTCAGCGTTCTTCAGAACCTTGTCCATGCGGGCTTTTTCCACGTTGAGGATCTTGCCGCGCAGCGGCAGGATGGCCTGGAACATGGAATCGCGGCCGCCCTTAGCGGAACCGCCTGCGGAGTCACCCTCCACGATATAAAGCTCAGTGCGCTTCGAGTCCTTGGAGCGGCAATCCGCTAGCTTGCCCGGCAGGCCGCCGAGGTCACCGGCAGACTTACGGCGCACGAGCTCACGAGCCTTGCGTGCGGCCACACGGGCGTGCGCGGAGGACACGGCCTTATTGATGATGACCTTTGCCTCAGCCGGGTTGGCGTCGAACCAATCATTGAGGTGCTCGTTGACGGAACGCTGGACAAAACCACGAATTTCCGAGTTACCAAGCTTGGTCTTAGTCTGACCCTCGAACTGTGGGTCCGCCACCTTGACGGAAATAACGGCAGCAAGGCCTTCACGGCAGTCATCGCCGGAAAGGTTGCCATCCTTTTCCTTGAGGAGCTTGTGCTCCTTGGCGTAGCGGTTCATCAGGGAGGTCAGCGCAGCGCGGAAGCCTTCCTCGTGCGTACCACCCTCATGGGTGTTGATGGTGTTGGCAAAGGTGTGGACGGATTCCTTGTAGCCCTGGTTCCACTGCAGTGCGATTTCGACCTCGTGGTCCTCACCCTTGACGTCGAAGGCAACGATGGTGGGGTGAATGGCGGTCTTGGTCTTGTTGAGGTGCTCAACATAGTCCTGCAGGCCGTTCGGATAGTGGTAAATAACTTCCTTGTTCTTCTTGGAAGTCTTCTCCTCGCTATCCTCGCCGTCCTTGTCGGACTTTTCCTTCTCATCGAGGGAGCTCAGGCTCACGGCGGAGTCGCCGGCTTCGGCGATCTCCTCTAGCTCGGCCTGTTCTTTGGAGATAGCGCGCTCGTCACGCAGCACAATGGTCAGGCCCTTGTTCAGGAAGGCCATCTCCTGCAGGCGGCGAGCGATCGTGTCGTAATTAAACTCGACGGTTTCGAAAATTTCCGGGTCCGGCCAGAAGCGAATGGTGGTACCGGTACCGCGAGCATTATCGCCTTCGACAAGCTCATCGGGGATGGCATTGTTGAAGTTCTGGTACCAGTGCTTGCCATCGCGCTTGATGTCCGCCTCCACACGGGTGGACAAAGCGTTGACCACGGAGATACCCACGCCGTGCAGACCACCGGACACGGCATAAGATTCAGAGTCGAACTTACCGCCGGCATGCAGCTGGGTCATGACCACCTGGACGGTGGGAACACCAGAGGCGTGCATCTCCACCGGGATACCACGGCCGTTATCGATGACCTCGATGCCGCCATCCTCACGGAGGGTGACGATGACCTTGTCGGCATAACCTGCCATCGCCTCATCGACGGAGTTGTCAACGATCTCCCAAATCAGGTGGTGCAGGCCACGGGCACCGGTGGAGCCGATGTACATACCGGGGCGCTTACGGACGGCCTCGAGGCCCTCCAGAATTGTGATTGACCCCGCATCATATGCGTGTTGTTCAGCCACGGATTCGTGTTCTCCTTTTGGCTAGAGCTAAATCTAAGACTCTAGCCATTCTACACTGTGTCCCCCCACGCAAGGGCACTGCACGCCCGTGAGAGCCCCAAATTTGCGTGAATTTCGCGGTCGCCGAAAATCAGCCGTAGGTATCTTGCGAACCTTGCGGCTTGACCCATTGGCGGCCCTCGTAATTCCGGTGCTGCTTAGGACCCTGAATGTGCAGCTTAACCACCACGTCTGGGCCCAGGCGATCCGCAATTTTTTGCAAGATGGGGCGCTGCAGGTAGCGCAACTCGGTAGCCCAGCTGGAGGAATCACACGCCACGTAGACAATCTGCTCTTTGATGTTGAGCGGTTGCGTATGCGCAGCAATGCGCTCGCCGACGAGGTTTTCCCAATTGCCCATGACCCAGCCATGGGCCAATTCGTGTTCCCAGCCGCGCTTGCCAATCTCTCGTTGGATCTGCGCGCCGAGGCTAGGGATCTCGAGGCTCCGTCGCCTGCGACGGCCATCGGGACCGCTCGGCCGACCACGCTGATAGGGCTTTGGCTGCTTCTCTGAAGATGTCTGGGCTAAGTTCATTTTGGGCGCCGGCTTATTGAGCTTCGGCGGATTTTTGGAATTGTTCCGCGTGCGCTCAAAAAGCGCCTTAACCGGATCAAAGTCTTGTTCAGTCATCCTCGTCACCGCCCGCCGTATACGGAGCGATCTCGGAGATTCGGCCCTCGTCGGTATCGCGGACCGTGACCGTAAAACGTTCGATGGGCTGCAAGTTGCCGGGCAGATCCTCATCCACAGCTGCGGTGATGAGCACCTGTTCCGCACCTGCCGCGAGGTGAACGAGCTTTTCGCGGCGTTTGGCGTCCAGCTCAGCGAAGACATCATCGAGGATGAGGATCGGATCAGTGCCGTCCTGGCGCAACAAGTTGAACTCCGCCAACCGCAGGGAGATGGCATAGGACCAGGTCTCGCCGTGGCTGGCAAAGCCCTTGGCAGGGCTCGCTCCTAGATTAAGCAGCAGGTCATCGCGGTGCGGGCCAACAAGCGAGATACCGCGTTCGATCTCGCGCTGGCGCTTGCTAGCGAGTTCGGTGAGCATCATGGCCTCGATGACCTCAGGATCAGAAATATCCACCGTGGACTTGTACTCAATATTCGCCGGCCGCGATTCCGGGGCAAGCCCGGCATAGGCGGCGGGGATGAGCTCGCGGAGTTCGTCGACAAGCGCAAGGCGTGCCTGAATCACCTGCGCACCGAGGGAAGACAGCTGTGTATCCCACACGTCGAGAGTCGCCAGCGCCGAGGCACCATCACTGTCGCTGTAGCCGCGGCGCAAGCTTGGCGACGCCGACTTCAACAACGCATTCCGCTGCTTGAGCACCTTGTCATAATCGGCCTTCACACCAGCCAAACGCGGCGTGCGCGAGGCAATGATGTCATCCAGATACTGGCGGCGCGCTGCCGGTTCGCCGCGTACGAGCGATAAATCCTCGGGGGAAAACAACACGGTTTTCACCACGCCTAGTAGCTCACGCGGGGATTTCAGGCGCGTACGGTTGATCTGCGCCTGGTTGGCCGCGTGGGGTTTGATCAGTAGGTGCGCCGTGAGCTCTCTGCCCTGGTTCACCGCCGTGGCGGAGATACGAGCATTGTGTGCGCCCTGGCGCACGAGGGGGGCATCGTGGGCCACACGGTGTGAGGATAGATGCGCGGTATACCCGATGGCCTCGACGATATTGGTCTTGCCGAAACCGTTGCGGCCGACAAACAAGGTAATTCCCGGTTTCAGCCTGAGGGTGAGCTCGGGCCAGGAGCGGAAGTCCCTGACATCGAGATCGCGAATATACATATGGCCTAGCCTGGCAAGCGCACTGGCATCAAGAGGTAGGTGAAATCAGTCTCCGGGGTCGGGAAAGAGCCGTCTTCGTTGGCTACCGGCAGCTCTTCCGGTTCCGGAATCATGATTGCCGGGCGCGAAGGTTCGGTGAAGCCAAAGACCACGCGGTCCGTGTGAACCACAGCCAAACCATCCTTGAGGTAGGACGGGTTGAAGGCAATAACAAAATCCTCACGGCCGTTGAAGGCGCACGGCAAGGTCTCGCTTGCACGACCAGAGTCCGCACCGGCCGCCAAGGTCACCTCACCTTCGCTGAACTCCATGCGGATCTGAGCGTTGCGATCCGTCAACAGCGAGACGCGGCGAATCGCTTCCTGGAGCGGAGCAACCTCAATGCTGGCCATGGCGCTGTGGGTCTTGGGCAGCAGCGGTGCCACGTTGGGGAAATCCGCGTCCAACATGCGGGTCGTGGTCTCGCGGTTATCCGCATGCAGGCCAAAAAGGCCTTCCGCAGCGATGTTGTCACCAGTGCCCACGGCAATTTCTACCGGGATGTTGAGGTGCGTGTCCAAGGAGCGGCCAGTCTCCTGCAGCGTCTTGGCCGGGACAAGAAGCTTGGCCTGGACATCAGGAGATACCGGCTCCCACTCGAAGGTGCGCATGGCCAGGCGGAAACGGTCCGTCGCCGTCATTTCCACGTGGGAACCATTGATGTCGATGTGCACACCTGTGAGCATCGGCAGGGTGTCATCCTTGCCGGCAGCCGCAACGACCTGGCTGATGGCCTCCACGAAGAGCTGCGGGTTAATGGTGCCGGTGACCTCCGGCAGAACAGGGAGCTGAGGGTAATCATCCAGCGGAATGAGCGGCAGCTCGAAACGGGAGGAACCACAGGTCAACAGAACTTTGTTGTCTTCCTGGGTCATCTCGATTTCCTTGTTGGGCAAGGAAGCAACGATGTCAGAAAGCAACTTACCGGCCACGGCGATGCGTCCCGGCTCATCCACCATGCCGGCGATACGCACACGGGTGGAGACTTCGTAGTCGAAGCCGGTGAATTCCAAACCATTGTCATCCGCGGTGATCAGCATGGCGCGCAGTACCGGCTGGGTGACCTTCGAGGGAAGGCTGCGCGCGACCCACGCTACGGCGTTGGCGAGGTCATCTTTGGCAACGCGAAATGACACGGACTGCTCCATGGTGGTGAGACGCTCCTCTAGTTGCGGATGGAAGATTCTTGCAAGCTCACTCCAACTTACAGGATCGGCGCCGAAGCACAGGATTTTGTCATTTACCGTCTGTGCTTCTCGATGAGGGCGTGCGGTCAGGCCGGGCGCCAACGAATCACACACATCCTTTTTCTTCTTAGTTAGGGAGAAAACAAAATAGGAGTAGTAATAAGCGCTGTGGGATCTGTGGACAACCTAGCAAAAGCCAAGCTCTGAGCCGCGAATCGATCTGTGAGTCAGGGTGTGGGATCACTGTGATCAAATGACAAGAAATGTGAGTAACTCGGTCGGGGTCAAAGTTATCCACAACCCATCCCCAGATCTATCCCTGCTGATCACAGGGTTAACCACAAGGGCGATGTGCCCTCTGATCTGCTGTGGAAGAAGAAAATGTGACAAGGATCTACAAATTACAACAATGGAATTACACAGCTGTGAATAACGGTGTGGATAACTTTTTGGCGGATCGCAAAGACGCCCCTTCCCGAGCTCACACCCTGTGCGGAGGTGAGATAGGAGGGGCGTCGCCAAGCGTTGCGTGGTGCTAACGCTGGTTGTGGTTCTTTACGCGCTGGGTCAGCGCCTGGATCTCGTCGTAGGTATTCCGGTTCTCAGTCATCTCCTTACGGATCTTGCGGTCCGCATAGATGACGGTGGTGTGGTCCTTGCCGCCGAACTGGTCACCAATCTTTGGCAGGGAGAGCTCAGTGAGTTCGCGACACAGATACATCGCTAGCTGACGGGCGTGAGCCACGGCGCGTTTCTTACCAGAACCGCGCAAGGTATCCACGTCGATGTTGAAGTAATCCGCGGTCACCTCGATGATGGCTGCCGCGGTGATTTGGCGATCTGCAGAATCCGGGGCCAGATCGTGCAGAGCAATCTCCGCCATCTCCAAACTGATCGGCTCGTTGACCAGAGAGGAATAGGCAGAGACGCGGATGAGCGCACCTTCGAGCTCGCGGATCGAAGATTCAAAGCGAGAGGCGATGAGCTCGAGAACCGAGCGATCGACGTCTGTGCCGTCCGCGGAGGCCTTCTTCATGAGGATAGCGATGCGCGTCTCTAGGTCTGGCGGCTGAATATCCGTAATCAATCCGCCCTCGAAGCGCGTGCGGAGGCGATCCTCCAGTGTGGTCAGCTGCTTCGGTGGACGGTCGGAGGACAAAATGATCTGTTTGTTGGCCTGGTGCAGCGCATTGAAGGTGTGGAAGAACTCCTCCTGCGTGGACTCTTTGCCTTCTAGGAACTGGATGTCATCGACCATGAGGATGTCCAGGTTGCGGTAGCGGCGCTTGAAGGATTCCTGGCGGTCATCACGCAGGGAGTTGATGTAGTCGTTGGTGAATTCCTCCGAGGACACGTATTTCACGCGCAGTCCCGGGTGCAGGACCTGGGCGTAGTTGCCGGCTGCGTGCAGCAGGTGCGTTTTGCCGAGGCCGGAACCGCCCCAAATAAAGAGTGGGTTATAGGCGCGCGCGGGGTTTTCCGCGACGGCCACGGCGGCGCCGTTAGCAAAGCGGTTGGAGGAACCGATGACGAAGTTCTCAAAGGTGTGCTTCGGATTGAGAGACTTTTCTCGGTTCGGGTTGTGCGCTGGCTCCTCCCGCGGGATCCGTGCCCCGGCTGCTTCGGGGTAGCCACTGGGTGCGGTGCTTTGTTGCTCGCTGTAGTGTTGCGCCAATTCATCGAGGCTGGCTGGGGAATGCGCAGTCTCCCATGAGCGCGGCTGATGGTGGCTTGGTGTTTCTGGCTGGGAGGTTGGAGCGGGCGGCGTGGGCTGCTGGAAAGCCTGAGCCTGGTGCCCCATGCCGTGCTCGGGAGCCTCGGTTTGGATAGGGCGTTGAGGTGCGGGTGCTGGAGGCTCTTCCTGTGGTGCCGGCTGCGGGGGTGCCGCAATGGTCACTGCCAAAGAACAGGGGCGACCCATGTGCTGCGATAGAGCGCGGGTGATGTATTCCCCTAGTTCAGTTTCGATGACAGTTTTGGCGTTCTCGTGTGGCGCGGCGATCAACGCATAGCCATCACCGATCATGATGGGCTCGACGAGTTGGAGGTTGAGGCGCTGGCTATGGGAGAAGTTGGGGACATCCGAGCTTGGTTGCTCGGACTGAGCCAGCAAATCACTGACCACAGCTTTCCAGCTGGCCCGGAGGGCTGCTTGCGGATCGGACACAACGCCTACCTTCTGTGTAGTTAGAGTTCACGCGGTGCTGCCGAAGAGGCGGCCACACCTATTTGATTCTGGGAAGAAGCGGCCTTGAGAACCAAATATTTACTGCGGGACTCTGGGTGAGAATCGGGGATGGACGGATGGATAAGAAAGAGATACGGAACGAGAAATCACAAGAATTTTGTGATTTCCACCGGAGATTCCACACGATGTTTTAGCGCGTAACCTCGGTTTCCACAAAGTTATCCACAGGTGTGAATAGGTGGTTTATCCACAGCCTATCTCATGGCTGTGGATAACTATGAATTGGCTCCTTAACGCAGTTGACCTGCGCAAACAGCAAAAGTCTCAAGTTATGATTGAGAGTTATCCACATCCTGTGGGTGACTGTGGAATTAGATTCCTCAGTTGTACCGCGTTATAAGGGCGCTGTCTAACGCGCTTTTATGCGCGCTTGACATGGTGGCCCCCAGCGCGGTGGGTGGACGGCAGGAGGCGGCGCTTGCCGCGCAGCATGTGGGCAAAAAGTGGCGTTCTAGCTGCGGATAAAAACATCTTTGTAATTTCGGGGACACCCAGTGTGTCGATTTGTTTCGCGCACTATCTGTCACGTAACCTGTGATGGTCTATCGCAACAGTGCATGGTGCACATGTTGCATGTGGGAATGCCTCGCCACGCCTCACGGCGCTTAAAGTGCGAAGCCTTATCCCCACGTACACCATTCATCAGTGGATGTTTAAGCCCAGCGCCACCAGTGGCGCGAAGCTGTGCCATCCACCAACAACTTCAAGGAGTTAATCGTGGCAAAGGGTAAGCGTACCTTCCAGCCGAACAACCGTCGTCGTGCTCGCAAGCACGGCTTCCGTACCCGCATGAGCACCCGCGCCGGCCGCGCCATCGTCGCCGCTCGTCGCAAGAAGGGTCGCGCTAAGCTCACCGCTTAATTCATGCTTCCAGCCCAGCACAAGCTCACATCTCCGAGGCAATTTCGGAGGACCATCAAGGGCGGGCGCCGGGCGGGCACGCGCACTGTCGTCGTGCATTTGCGCTTTAATGACGGTGAAGACGCCATCGCGGCCACTGGGCCGCGGTTCGGTCTCATCGTGTCGAAGGCCGTCGGGAATGCCGTGGTTCGCCACCGCACCTCCCGACGGCTTCGTCATGTGTGCATGTCCCTCATGCGCGATGGTGTCAAAGGGACAATGCTGCCCGCCAACGTTGACATCGTTATCCGCGCCTTGCCCGCCAGCGGTGATGCCACCAGTGAGCGCCTTGAGCGTGATATCCGCAAAGCGCTACGCACATGGGATATCTGAACTCCCAAGGTGAGGAGATTCCCGAAGCCCGCGGCTTCGGAAGAGTCCTAGTTCACGGGGTGCGCTTCTACCAAAAGCACTTGTCAGGCCTTAAGATGGTCTCCACCTGTCGTTTTGAACCGACGTGCAGTGCCTATGCCCTCGAAGCCATTTCCATCCATGGAGCCTTCAAGGGGACGGGCATGGCGCTTGCCAGGTTATGCAAGTGCGGTCCCTGGCACCCGGGCGGGTTTGATCCGGTACCGACCAAACAACAACTGAGGTAAACAACTCTCGTGCTTAATTTCATCTATTGGCCAATTTCAGCCGTCTTGTGGTTCTGGCATTGGCTTTTGAGCTTCGTTCTTGATTCCGCATGGGGCGGAACCTGGATCATTGCCATCGTTCTTCTGACGTGGACGCTCAAGGCCATCATGGTCAAGCCGACCATCACGCAGCTGCGCTCCTCCCGCAAGATGCAGGAGATCCAGCCGCAAATCCAGGAACTGCGCACCAAGTACGCCAATGACCAGACCAAGGCGGCGCAGGAGATGCAGCGCATCTACAAGGAATCTGGCGTGCGCCCGGTGGCGGGCTGCTTGCCTATGTTCGCGCAGATCCCGATGTTCATTGGTCTGTTCCACGTGCTGCGCTCCTTCGACCGCACTGTTGCTGTCGCCGGTGGCATTGGCCACCCGGCGGGTGACGCCATGTCGGAGGAAATGAACGCCTCCATCGCCAACTACATCTTCGAACCCGCGCTGGTGAAGGAGTTCGTCGATGCCAAGATCTTCGGTGTGCCGCTGGTGGCCAACCTGCGCCTCAATTCGGGGCTGGAAATTGTTAAGGAAACCACCACCGCCCAGGCGGCCGTCATCATCGTGCCGCTCATCGCCATCATTGCGACGCTGACGCACTTCAACGCCCGCATGACGCTCAACCGCCAGGAGGCGCGTCGCGCCGCCGGCAAGACTGCTGCACCCCAGGGTCAGAATGCGGAGATGATGCAACAGCAGATGGCCATGATGAACAAGATGATGCTGTGGTTTATGCCGGCAATGCTGGTGTTCTCCGGTTTCATCTGGCCCATCGGCCTTCTCTTCTACATGTTGGCCAACACCGTGTGGACCTTCTTCCAGACCCGCATCGTCTACGCCAAGATGGACCGCGAGGAAGAAGAAGAGGCAGCCGCCAAGGCTGAGCTCAAGCGCACCTCTGCTCCGAAGCCGGGTGCTCGCAAGAAGGACAATCGCTCCAAGAAGCAGCGCCGCAAGAACAATAACTAGAACTTAACCCAGGAGTTTTCACAGTGACTGAATCTGTGTCCGACACTGTGCCACTGGACCCGTCTGACGTCTTCGGATCGCGTCTGCCGCTCGCGCAGAAATACCACGATTCGCTGGCTACGGACGGGTCCACCCGTGGTTTTATAGGCCCCCGCGAGGTCCCGCGCCTCTGGGAGCGCCATCTCATCAACTGCGCCGTGGTCGCCGAAGTCATGCCGCAGGGCGCCACGCTTATCGACGTCGGCAGTGGCGCCGGCCTGCCCGGCATCCCGCTCGCTATCGCGCGCCCTGATCTGAAGATCACCCTCATCGAACCGTTGCTCAAGCGCTCGACCTACCTCAACGAGGTCGTCGACCTACTGGGGCTGGATAACGTCACCGTCATCCGCGGCCGCGCCGAGGAGGGCCCGGTCAAGAAGGCCGTTAAGAGTGCCGACATCGTCACCTCCCGCGCCGTGGCCCCGCTGGGCAAACTGGCCAAGTGGTCCCTGCCGCTGGTGCGCAAGGGCGGGGAGATGATCGCGTTGAAGGGTTCCTCTGTCTACGAGGAACTGGAGCGCGATGCTGCTGATATCAAGCGCGCCGGCGGCGGAAAAGCCGAGGTCATGACCATCCACGGCACCACCATTATCCGTGTCCCGCGCGTGAACTAAAGTAGACGGCATGACTCATCCTCGTCTTATCACCATCGCGAACCAGAAAGGTGGCGTGGGTAAAACCACCTCCGCCGTCAACCTTGCCGCCGCGCTCGCTGAGGCCGGCAAGAAGGTCCTGGTGATCGACTTGGACCCGCAGGGCAATGCCTCCACCGCAGTAGGAGCGGAGCACACTTCCGGCACTAAATCCAGCTATGAGGTTTTGTTGGGGGACTGCAGCGCGGAGGATGCGATGCAGCACTCCCCCGACGATGAGAGCCTTTACTGCATCCCAGCCACCATCGACCTCGCCGGTGCAGAGATCGAAATGGTCTCCCTAGTTCGCCGCGAGTTCCGCCTCTATGACGCTCTGCACAACGGCTTCCTCGAGGAGCACGGCTTTGAGTACGTCTTTATCGACTGCCCACCTTCCCTAGGCCTGCTCACCATCAATGCGATGACGTGTGCAGAAGAAGTTATTATTCCCATCCAGTGTGAGTACTACGCCTTGGAGGGCGTGGGCCAGCTGCTGGGCAATATTTCCATGATTCGGGAGCACCTCAACGAGGACCTTCACATTTCCGGCGTGCTGCTGACTATGTTCGATGCCCGCACCAAGCTGGCTGAACAGGTGGCCAATGAGGTGCGCGAGCAATTCGGCGCCGTCGTTTTGGGCAACGTTATCCCGCGCTCCGTTCGCGTTTCGGAGGCGCCGGGCTATGGTAAGACAGTTATCGCTTATGACCCGTCGTCGACGGGTGCTCGCGCCTACTCCGCCGCCGCGCGCGAGTTGGATAAGCGCGGAGACTACACACCGCACCCCACCACGGGTGCCATTGGCGTGAGCCCAGAGATTTTCGCGGAATTGGAAGGATAGGACACCGTGGCAGATAAGAAGGCAGAGCAGAAGCCGGAGCAGCGCCAGGGCGGCCTAGGCAAGGGCCTGGCCGCGCTCATTCCATCCGGCCCGGGTGCGCCCTCCCGTAAACCGCGCCTGGGGGATTCGGCAGCCGACATTATCCTTGGCGCTTCGACAGGCGGGGCTCACGGATCTGCGCCGAAAAAGGTGCAGGGAGCGCCCACCATCCAGCAGTCTTCTGGCTCGAAGAAGCGGCAGGCCAAGCCTTCGGTGATTGGTGCGACGTACCGCGAGATCTCCGTCGGGGATATCATGCCCAACCCGAAGCAGCCACGTACTGTCTTCGACGAGGATGAGCTGGCGGAGCTGGTCCACTCCATCAAGGAGTTTGGCCTGCTGCAACCGGTCGTTGTGCGCCCCGCTGAGGAGGGTGGCTTCGAGCTCATCATGGGTGAGCGCCGCTGGCGTGCCTCCTCCAAGGCGGGCCTGGCCACCATCCCGGCCATTGTGCGCGATACCAAGGATGATGACCTCCTGCGGGACGCGCTTTTGGAGAATATCCACCGCGTACAGCTCAACCCGCTGGAAGAGGCTCACGCCTACCAGCAGCTGCTGGAAGAATTCGGCGTGACCCAGAACGAGCTGGCTGATCGCATCGGCCGCTCCCGCCCTCAAGTCACCAACATGATCCGCTTGCTCAAGCTGCCGGTCAATGTGCAGAAGCGCGTTGCCGCTGGCACCTTGTCCGGTGGCCATGCCCGCGCGCTACTGGGCCTGCCGGATGCTGAAGCCATGGAGCTCATTGCCAACCGCATTGTGGCCGAGGGCCTGTCCGTACGCGCCACGGAGGAAGCCGTCACCCTGTACAAGCGTGACGGCAAGCCGGCCGAGCCAACCAAGAAACCTGCCGCCCCGCAGCCGCAATTCTTTACTGATTCCGCTGAGCGCTTGGCCGATCGCTTCGACACCAAGGTCACCGTCACCATGGGCAAGCGCAAAGGCAAGATGGTCGTCGAATTCGGCGACCAGGAAGACTTTGAGCGTATTCTGGCCCTCATTGAGGGCAAGGAAAGCAGCTAGCTGACCATGCTCGTTCAGGCCGTCAAGGAAGGTGTTGCCATCAACCCCTTGGCGGCCCGATCCATCTTCTGGGAGCTGAAGACCACGGTCGCTGATCCTGTTTTCGAGAAGGAAGCATGGATCAGCGCCACGCTGCTGCGCTGTGGTGAGTGCGGTTTTACCGTGGGTGATGAGGCCACAGTGTTCTTTTGCCCGCCCGATCTTGCCCCCGGTGCCGCGAAGCTACCCACCTCCCCCGTCTCGGAGGACGCGGTGCTGGTGTCCTCGCTTTTCGTGAAATCGCACCGCGCGGCGAAGGGCCTGGAGGCGGTGCTTCTCGATGCCACCATCATGCACCTCACCTCCCGCGAAGCTAGCGCCGTTGAGGCCTTTGGTTACCGCGATGCTCGCGCCGCCGAAAATCTCCTGCGGGCTAAGCCCGGCCGTATTGGCCTACTACCGGTGGAAACGCTGGAATCCGCCGGTTTCAGGGTGGAGCGTGATCACCCCATTACCCCGCGCCTGCGACTCGAGCTGCCCCCAGCTTTCGATCTGCTGACGGCTGCCGCCGTGGAGGACCTCCTCGCCCGCGCCCTAGCCTAGATACAGGTGGTTCCTCTAAGCTCGTTAGGAAGAGCGCTCCGCGCGCAGCAGCTCGTCGAAGCGGTAGGTGCCGGTGACGGCAGTGTCATCGTCAAGAAGGTACAGGCGCTTGACGGAGACGACGATGGCCTCGGCGATGTCATCGCGGCGATCTGGGTTGGCCAGAATAGTCACGTCCTTGGGGCTGGTTAGGTAGCCCAGCACGACCTGCACCACCGGCATCTGGGTCAGGCGCAGCAGTGCCCAGGTGCGGCCGTGGTTGCGGCAATTACCCAGTTCGGTACGGGCGACGATCTCACGTTGGATGAAGCCGGAGAGCGTTTCACCAATGAGCGAGGAGTTTCCGGACTCCGAACCGAAGTAGAAGGTGGCTACGCCATTGGCCTTCTCTGTGGGGTACTCGTCGCAGGCGAGCGAAATGACCAAGTCAGCGCCAAAGGCATTGGCAATGTCGGCGCGATCATGAATAGAGGGATCATCGGTACGCGGGCGGGAGATGATGGTCTCCATGCCGGCGGCAATCATGCGGCCAGCAACTCGCTCGGCCAAATCCCAGAGGATCTCTTCCTCAGTGATGTCACCAAAGCGGCCCTTGACCGTACGGCCCTTGTTGAAACCGCCCAGGCTGGGATCGATGACAACGCGCTTGCCGGCCAATTGGGGCCCTGCGTTGCGGACGCGCTCGCGCTCTTGGATGTTGTGCGCTGATCCGCCGGTGATGCGCCGACCCAGTAGGTTGAGCGCGTTGATGGTCTCCGGGCCACAAATTCCGTCACTGCGCAGTCCAGAGTTCAATTGGTATTCCGCCAGCGCTGCATAGGTGCGGGCACCGAAATTGCCGTCGATGCGCTCCTGGTAGAAGCCGAGCTCCTGGAGCTGTTGCTGCAACTGGGAGACATCGTCGCCCACCTGCACGTTGCCAGGCTCATAGGCCAGCACGCGCGCACCCAAGGTGTAGGAGGCTTGGCGCAGTTCACGCAAAGTGAGTTCATCGATATCGCCGCTGGGCACAATGCCGCGTGATTGCTGGAAGGCCTTAAGTACTTCCGCTAGCTCGCTATCAAAGTGCTTATCGGCTTCGGAGTACTTTTGCTTCTTCCAGTCGGACAACGTCCCCTGGTAGTCAGTCATCAGGCCGAGGCGGGCAAGGGTTGCGCGTGCTTCGGCGACCCGAACGCTCTGGTCACCTACACGTAAAACGCGGTTCACACCTACCCCTTTCGTGATCAAGGAGGCGCACTACAGTGCGCCAACAACGAGTTAAAGAATACCAGTTAGAGCTGTTTCTTTACCTGCGCTACGATGTCGGCCTTGGAACGCAAGCCAACGAACTCATCGACCTTCTCGCCGTCCTTGAAAATCAGCACAGATGGGATGGACATGATCTGGAACATGGCACCCAAAGTGCGTTCTTCATCCACGTTGACCTTGACTACGGAGACGTCCTCACCGAGTTCTTCGGCGACCTCCTCAAGGATCGGGGACAGCTTCTTACACGGACCACACCATTCGGCCCAGAAGTCCACGACGACTGGCTTGCCTGCCTCTACGACGTCAGCGCGGAAGGAATCAGTAGTGACGTTTTTAATGTTGCTCATGTGATTACTAACGGTTCTCAGCCAGGAAATGTTCCGCATCAATCGCCGCGCGGCAGCCGGAGCCCGCAGCGGTGATGGCCTGCTGGTAGTGGTCATCCACCAAGTCACCACAGGCAAAGACACCTGGCAGCGAGGTCTTAGTGGAGGGCTGCTGTACCACCACGTAGCCAGCCTCATCGGTCTCTACCTGGCCGTTGAGGAAGCCGGAGCGCGGGTCGTGGCCAATGGCTACGAACATGGCGGTCAAATCCAGCTCGCTGGTCTCACCGGTCAGCACGTTCTTGACTTCGAGGGCACCGACCTTGCCGTCCTTCTCCAGGACGCGCTCGACGGTGGTGTTGGTCAGCCACTTGATCTTTGGGTTCTCCTTGGCGCGCTCCAGCATGATCTTGGAGGCGCGGAAGTTCTCCGAGCGGTGAATAATGGTGACGGTCTCGGCGAACTTGGTGAGGAAGGTGGCCTCTTCCATGGCGGAATCGCCACCGCCGACGACGGCGATGTTGTGGTCCTTGAAGAAGAAGCCATCGCAGGTGGCACACGCCGACACGCCGCGGCCGGTCAGCTCAGATTCGCCCGGAATACCCAGGTAGCGCGGAGCGGCACCGGTAGCGAGGATGACAGCGCGGGCTTCATAAACCTCGTCGCCCACGTGTAGCTTCTTCACCTCGCCTTCGAGCTCGATGGAATCTACAACTTCCATGCGCAGGTCGGCACCGAAGCGGATGGCTTGAGCGCGCATCTCTTCCATAAGCTCAGGGCCCATGATTCCCTTCTGGAAGCCTGGGTAGTTCTCGACCTCGGTGGTGTTCATGAGTTCGCCACCGTATTCAAAGCCCTCGAAGACGATGGGATTGAGTTCGGCGCGTGCTGCGTAGAGCGCTGCGGTATAGCCGGCAGGGCCGGAGCCGACGATGGCGACATCGTGGATAGTCACTAAAAACTCCCTTGAAACGATTCTTTTTAAGTAAGACTCAGATTCTACTCGCCCTCAGTCTATCGCCGCACGCAACACTTGCCGAGCTCGAGCTCGCCGTGACTTCACCGTGCCAGGTGCCACGCCTTGCACCTTAGCCACCGTATCGATGGGATAACCTGCAACGTCGGTGAGGTAGAGCGCCTCGCGCTGGTCTTGGCGCAAGGTTTCCATCGCTTGGGCCACCGTGATGCGTTCCGCCAGGTTTTCGCTGGGGTTGTGCGCGAGCGCATAGTTGCGGTCATCCTCAATGATCTCTGCATCGAGGGAGGCGTTTTCCCGGTTGGAGCGATGGTTGAGGAAGTCATAGCCGGAGTTCATTACCAGCCGGTGCAGCCACGTGCTCAGGGTGGCATCGTGCCGGTAGGAGGCCATGTTGCAGCTGGCCTTGAGCAGGGCCTCCTGCACAATGTCCTGCGCATCATCATCGTTGCGCGTATAGCGTCGCGCCATGGCGGTCAGGCGCGCGCGGTGCTTTTCGACGATTGCCGAAAAGGCCTTGGTATCTCCACCAATGAAGGCGTCGACGAGTTCACGATCGGTCGGCTGTGCTGACACTAAGAATCCCCCCGGAAACTTGAGCAATGACACGTGGGTCAACACTGTCCCCGGCCGAAGCCGATGGTTTGTGATTGTCCCCCCGTTGATGTGGTTGCGAGTTTACGGGAAGATTCTGCTATCCGCTACGCGAAGCGTCTCACGTGCCGCGTTTAATGTGCCGTGCTTACTGCACGGCACGGACACGATGCGCACGACGCAGCGCATCCTGGCATTCCAGCAGCACGCGGCGCAGCGCGCGCGGACGATCTTTGCTCAGGAATTCGCTGGTGGCGGCGTCGGCCATCGCGAGATCTGGGTAAAGACCGCGAACGAGGCGGTTGGCAATCTCGATGGGATGCTCCGCCCAGAGCTTCGCCAGCGAATCGAAGTACTCCTGGGCAAAGGCTTCGGTGAGGTGGGCTGAGCGCGGTGCGTTGAACGCTGCGAGCAGGGAATCCACCTCCGCGTTGGAGTACGTGCCCGGCGTGCGCACGAGGTCAAAGACTTCGCGCTTGAGCTCGGCAGATGGGAAGGCGTGGGAGGCGCCCAGGTAGGCGGCGGCACCGGTGAGCGTGTTATCGCGCTCCTTCTCAGCCTCCAGCTCCTCGGTGCTGATGGCATCGCGGGCGGCCAAGGCGCGGAGGATGGCCCAGCGAATATCCGGGTCGAGGGCGAGGCCGTCGAGGGATCCGTCGTAAAGCGCACGCAGGCGCTGCGTGCCGGATTCCTCCGGGGTGGCCGCGAGTGCTTGTATGGCGGCTCGGGCGAAGGTGAGCTGCGCGTCGGAACCAGCCGGGGCGCCTTGCAGCACCTCCCACAGCCGTTCGGCATAATCGGAGCGAATCTCCTCGCGTTCTTCCTGGCTAACGAAGTGGTCGATGGCATAGCGGGCATTGGCAAAGGCCGTGGTCAGAAGCGTCGGGTTGGACTCCGCCGGAGCGTGCTTCAGCACGGTGTCGAGGTAGGAGCGCACCGGCCACTCGCCATCGCGGGTGAGGTTCCACAGGGAGGTCCAGATGACCGCTCGGGAGAGCTCATCCGGAACGTCAGACAGGCGCGTGCGGATGGTCTTCAAGGAGGTCTCATCGAAGCGGACCTTGGCGTAGGTGTGGTCGCCGTCGTTCAGCAGCAACAACGCCGGTGCCTGAAGCCCAGAAGCCTCGTCGAGGATAGTGCGCTCGCCCTCCAGATCGACGTCGAGGGTGGCGTACTTCTTCAGGGAGTTATCGAACAGCGCCACGTTGAGGCGGTGCGGGCGCGTGGTGTCCTCCGCCTCGACAGCGATAGCTAACTCGTGAATCCTATCGCCGTCCGCGTGTAACTCCGGGGTCAGCGTATCCGGGCCCCACGTGCGCAGCCAGGCTGTGGACCAAGCGTCGAGGTCGCGGTCGGTGTGCTTCTTCAGGGCCTTAAGGAGGTCCTCGAAGGTGGCGGCAGCAAAGGCGTGCTCCTGGAAGTAGTCACGCGCGCCGGCATAGAAATTCTCCCGGCCCACGTAGTGCACCAGCTGTTTGAGCACCGCAGCACCCTTGGCATACGTAATGCCGTCGAAGTTCTGACGCGCGGCATCCACGTCCGGGATCTCGGCCTTGATCGGGTGTGTGGTGGGCAGCTGATCCTGCAGGTAGGCCCAGTTCTTGCGCTGGCCGGCAAAGTTGACCCACGCCTCGGTGTACTCGGTGGCATGCACCGAGGAATCAGCACCCATGAACTCCGCGAAGGACTCCTTGAGCCACAGGTCATCCCACCACTGCGGCGTGACTAGGTCACCGAACCACATGTGAGACATCTCGTGCAGAATGGTGTTCGTGCGCCCGGCATGCTGCGCGCGGGTGGCGGCGGAACGGAAGAGGTAATGCTCCGTAAAGGTCACGAGGCCGGGGTTCTCCATGGCACCCAGGTTGTATTCCGGCACGAAAATGGAATCATACTTACCCCACGGGTAGGGATAGCCAAAGTTGTTGTGGAAGAAGTCCATGCCTTGTGCGGTGACCTGCAGGATTTCATCATCCAGGTACTCCGCCATCGAGGCGCGGGCAAAGGCGCGCAGTTCCACGCTGAGGGATCCATCGGGTGCGGTCCAGGTGCTGTGCTTCTCGACGTACGGCCCCGCCGCAAACGCCGTCAAATACGTCGACAGCAGCGGGGTCGGGGCAAAGTGCGCTACTTCCCCACCCTCGGTCTTCTCGCGGCTGACCTCCGGTTGGTTACTGAGCAGCTGCCAGCCTTCCGGGCCGGTGAGGTGCACCTCGTAGCTGGCCTTGAGGTCCGGCTGGTCAAAGCAGGGGAAGATGCGGCGGGCGTCGGATGGCTCGAGGTGCGAGTAGAGGTAGGTGGTGTCATCGGCCTGGTCGTGCATGCGGTGCAGGCCCTGGCCAGTGCGGGAGTAATAGGAGGAGCCGGTGATCTCCACGGTGAGCTCCTCCCCCACTGGAAGGTTGCTCAGGTAAACCCGTCCGCCGTCGAAGGTGTTCTCCACCTCCTCGCCGTTGACGTGCACTGTATGCACGGCCTTGCCCAAGTAATCCACGAAGGTCTCGTGCTCGGTGGTGGTGAACGTAATGCGCGAGGTGACCTCGTAAGAGTCGGCGTCGGTTGGCGCACTCGTGACGTCGAGGTGCAGCTCGTAGGTGCTCAAACGCAGCGCGGCGCTGCGGGCGGAAGCTTCTGCATGGGTGAGGTTTGCGGTAGTCATGCGCTACATCTTAAACCTCGCTGCGGTGTGTATCACAGGGTGGTCATGAAAGAATCCACCGCGTGTTGGGGCCGCGCTGTGGGCCATCAGGATCGATGCGCGCTTGGCCTATAGTTCTTAGGTGGCGCAGTATTCCTGTGACAATTGCCCGGTCTACTCCCAGTTCTTCGGCGACTTTACGCGTATTCAGCGCAGCTCCTTCTTTGAGTTGAGCCAGGATCCAATCCTGAACGGACGTTGCTGCAATGTGTCCCTCTATGTGAAGCCCCATCAGTGATCGTGCCTTGGTGGTAAGTATCCACTCTCGCGCTTCACGTAGTTGTTCTACGAAACCGAGGCTCTCATACCACCGTAGGGTGTCTGCAGCCTGATCTTCGCTGACTTGCATGAGTTGGGCAGCAGTGTGACACAGCAGGATCTGGTTGTCCATAAGGTGACGGGCAATGATGAGACCATTGACGCTGTCGAAAGGCTCAGCGCCGAAAGCACCTTTGAGTTCGGTCAAGGACTTAACGAACGCGGTGTCAACGCGCCCAGAGGACAAAGTAACTTCGACGAAGGATTCCTCGGCGCGAAGTTCCGGAATATGGCGACCACTCGACAGCATGGATGCCCACATGCGGTCGAATCCACGGGAGGATTCCTCTGCTAACCCCAGCATCCTTAACGCCGTCATAAGGCGGGGATTTCGGGGAATTGATTGTGTTGTGAGAACCCGATCGCGTTGTACACCTGTGGGAAGACCACCGGGAGACCATACAGAGAAGGCTATGGGAGATTGGTCGATGACTACTGCAGCCGATGCGTCCCAGTCGCGATGGGCTAAGGCATTAGAGACAAGCTCGTCGACAGCGGTGTCTGGGAAAGCCTTGATCGATACTTCTTGACCCGTGGCAAGGGCGATCCGCTCCACTTCTTGCTGGGCATTGACTCGAATTAGCTCTTTCAACCGCAAGTATGTGGTGATGAGGGGCGCAGAGATTTCTGTTGTTCTCGGCTCACCGCCAGGGACAAGACGGAGGAGGTGCCGAACTGTAACCTGCTGGGATACCGGAGGCATGAAAAGGATTTCGGCCGCGTATGTGGGCTTTAGTGAGCCATCCAGCAGTCCTAATTCTCCCAAGAGTTCGCGGGCCGTCGCGGGAACAGGCTCCTGGGAACCGGACATTGCCCTCGCTTGGGCTAGGAGGTGTCGGGCCTGATCGACGGCCGTCATATCGAGTTCCTCAAGCCCTCGCCGGGAGGGGTGAGCAGTGTAATCCGGGTTGGCGCGTTCAAAGAAGAGTGCGCGGCGTTGATGCTCGGTGAGTGGTACGCAGCGAGTGTCAACTCGCTTGCTCGCCTGTCCCTTTGGGCGTTGATACAGCGTGATGCCACGGGGGAACGCGTAAGACGATGAGCCGGGCTCCGCACCACTCCAGCTCCTCTGCTTCGATGTGGATGTTGGGCTGTGTTCCTTCAAAGATCTTTCTTATGAGCCAGTCCAATTCCCGTTGGGTGCCTGTAAATGCCTCTGGTCCAGATTTCTTGTCTGCGACTCCAAGCACAATGAAAGCGTTCCCGTTATCGGCATTGGAAAAGCACACGGCTTCATCGATGAGGAATTCAACAAGGGACGCGTCTGGATTGCGATTTCGAGGGTGGACGGCGGGATCCTCTTTAAAATCGAGAATTTCGGATTCCAGGCTATCGGCGGTTGCGCCGGCTTCAATCGAGCGCAGTGCCTGGATGATGAATTCGAGTTCGTCCTCTCTCATGGTCCCGTAGTGTAGCAGAGTTGTTTCAAACAACTCCGCAACAACTAATAAACAACTATTGGCTAATATGGCAGCTTCTGACTCAGAATTAATCTAGAACATGCAGTCCAGAGCGTTGTTCAAGTTGTTTGGGAGTTGTTTCAGAGTTGTTTATTACTCGGTTTTGGGCCTTTAGTTGTTAAAAAGTTGTTGCCCGCAGTACCGGAATGGGCACTACGGGCAACAACTTAGAACTACTTCCTACGGCGAGGTTTCGCGCTTGATGGCTTACTGCTTGATGGCAGAGACCTCGAGCTCAATCTTGATCTCCTCGGAGACCAGCACGCCGCCGGTCTTCAGCGGAGCGTTGAAGTCGATGTCGAAGTCGAGGCGGTTAATGGAGGTCTTAGCCGCGAAGCCCAGGCGGGTGTTACCGAAGGGATCCTCGGCCACGCCCGTCTCCTCTACCTTGAAGTCAACGGACTTGGTGGTGCCCTTGATGGTGAGGTCACCGGTGACCATGCCCTCGCCTGCCTCGTTCACGTCGAACTTGGTTGCGGTGAAGGTCATCTCCGGGAACTTCTCAACGTCGAAAAAGTCCTCGTTCTTCACGTGCGCATCGCGGTCGGCGTTGTTGGTATCGATGGACGCGGTCTTCACCGTGGCGGTAGCTGCGGACTCGTTAATGTTCTCTCCCACCTTCAGGGTGCCCTCGAACTCGGTGAAGTTGCCACGCACCTTGGTGATCATGGCGTGGCGGGCGACGAAGCCGATGGTGGTGTGTGCTGCGTCCAGTGTGTAGGTTCCTGCGGTGATAGTCATGGGTTCCTCGTTTCTTCTAGGTTTCTCTAGATTGTTGATGTGACAACAATAATTATACGCTCCGTGTCTGATCTGTAAAGGGAAGAAATCGCAAGAACAATAAAGCCCCAGACCTAGAACCCGAAACCTCAGGTGGGCGTCGTCAAGCGCGTGGTGCGTCTGAGTCAGCGAGCAGGGAGTTTCGGGATCGAGGTCTGGGGGAATGCGTGAGGTGGTGGGTTAGTTAGTCGGGATACCCACCAGGGTGGCCTCCTTCAGTGTGACGGAGCCGGACTTGGGCATGTCGGTGAAAACGATGAGGGCGCCGTCGAAGGCCACGGGCTTCTCCTTGAGCTCGATGTCTTGGCGTGCGCTCGTCAAGGTGCCGTGTGCGAGCTCGGTCAGCTTGCCGGAGTCAGGATCCGTGGGGTCAAAATCCTTGGTATTAACGCCATAGACCTCGTACTTGGCGCCCGTGGACTTGCTCTGCTGAAGCGGTAGCGCGCGGAGTTGCGTGGGCTTGTCAACGCTGAGCAGGAGTCCAGTGTCTGCCTTTTTCGTGGACCATGAACCAGATACTTCCTTGCCCTCCGGAACGGAGGTGGTCTTTACGTCTTTCAGGATCACCGGCGGCACGTTGGGGAAGGTCGTTTCCGTCGTGGATTCGCTCTTCGTCACCACGGGGGAAGTTTTCTCATTACCTACCTGGGAGAGAATCCACACGCTGAGTGCGGCCATCGCCACGACGAAGAGGGTAGCCAGCACACCGAGCACGATGATCCCGGAGCCAGAATAACCGCGGCCGCCGAAGCCCGGTGCAGGGCTCGGGTCCTCCTTGCGCGGGGTCTCCTCCACCGGTACCTGGAGGGTTTCCTCGCCGTCCTCGCCGTCGCCGGCGAAGGCCGCCAAGCGGTGGGCGATGTCCTCGAGATCGGAGTCCTGGCCCTCTTCGGCGTCGGCAGCGATCTCCTGTAGCACCTCCGGTGTTGGGCTAGTGGAGTCCACCAGGAGAGAGATTGCGGAGGCCAACGCCGAGCGGTCAGTTTCCTCATCGTTGCTGTGCAGCACCGCGGGGAAGGCCAGCGTGGCAATACCTTCGGTAGAGATGCGGATGCGGTTGCGGTTTTCAATGCCCAGCACGAGGTCCGCCGCATGGGCCGCGGCTGTGGTGCGCACCAGCGGTACCAAGGCGTGGGCCACGGCGCGCGGATCGAGGTCCTCATCCTCCGACACTGTCTTCAACGAGGTGCCCTCTACCCAGTCCGCCACGACGAGGCAGCCCTGGCGGTAGGACAGGATATCGATGTTCTCCGCCACGGCATCCAGTTCCATCTCCGCTAGGCGGCGCGTGGCGCGGGAGACCTCGGCGGAGCGGCGGGCGGCCACGGCCGGGGTCGCCGGCGCCATCGGGGCTTCGCCTGTGGTGTCCACGAAGGTCAGCGACACCACGCGGCCGGTGGCCTGCTCGCGCGCCTTCCAGAAGCGGGTACCCGCGGCAGAGCCATAGTCTTTGAGGAGGCGGAAGCGGCCATCGGAGACCGGCGCACCCGGCACCAGGCGCGGACCACGGACGATACCGGCAGACATCGGCGGCGGCACCGGCGAAGAGTTGAAGGCGTCCACGCTGAAGATGGGCTGGAACTCCAGCTGCTCCGGGGCTTCGACCTCGATAGCCTCTGCATGCTCGATCTTGATGAAGCGGGACATGCCCGGAATGCGCTGCAGCTGGCGGCCCAGGTTGATGACTTCCGGCAGGCCCGAACGCGAGAGCACGATGCCGGTCACGATCACGAAGACCAGGCCCACGACGGCGAGCTTGAGCAGGTACACAAACGGCGGAACCTCGGCCGGGAGCACGAAGTTGATGCCGTAGTTGAAGGCGTAAGCAACGACTAGGCCAACGATGGAGGCCAGCACCGACCACACGGTGGTCGCGATAACCGCGCGGCCGCCCAGGCTACCCAGCTTGCGCTTGAGCAGGAAGCCGCCGATCACCGCGCCGGCCACGAAGCCGAAGCCGTTGGCAGTACCCAGCAGGATGACCACGCGCTCCGGGGAGTCCGCAACGTGTGGGGCCAACAGGGAGAGCACCACCTTGGTCAGCGTGATGCCGGCGATGATGAAGGTGGGTGTCCACGCTTCCTCGCGGGCGTAGAACACGCGCAGGTGCAGCAACACGAGGGCGTAGGGGATGAGGGTAAAGGCGGAGAAGCTCAGTGTGAGGCCGAGCAGCTCGGCCGCGTCGGCGTCGAAGGCTCCGTACTGGAAGAGGCCGCGGGCAATCGGGATACCGAAGCCCGTCATGAAGATGACGATCGGAATCAGGGCGATAAACGTTAGCTTCGTGCCGAGCGTGAGATCCCGAACCACGGCCTTGACGTCACCGTCCGCGGCGTTGCGGGACAGACGCGGCATAATTGCGGTGAGTAGCGTGACGCCGATGACGCCATAGGGCACCTGTAGAAGCAGCCAGGCCTGCTGGTAGGTAAAGGGCGCGCCTTCATCCGCATGCGCAGCCACGCGGGAGGTGATGACGTAACCCAACTGGGAAATCGCCACATAGGCCACAATTGCCATGGCCATCCCACCGAATTGCTTGAGGCGGTCATCCAGGCCCCACAGCGGCTTGAGGTTAATGCCTGCCTTCTTGAGATAAGGGAAGAGGATGAGGCATTGCACGACCACGCCCGCCGTGGTGCCTAGGGCTAGGAGCAGCACGTGCCTGTCCGTGATCGGCGAGGGTGCATCGGGATGCAGACTGCCCGGCACCAGCTGGTAGGCCACGAGCACCGAAATCGAGATGATGTTATTGACCACCGGTGCCCACGCGCCCGGCCCAAAAATATTCTTGGTGTTGAGCACCGCTTGGAAGAGCGCGAAGAGTCCGTAGAAGAAGATCTGTGGCAGCAGCAAGTAGGCAAAGGAGGTCGCCTGCACGGCATTGACCTCGCCGTCTTCCGGCAGCATCATGCGCGTTAACTGCGGGGCAAAAATACAGGAAAGCACCGTGATCGTGGCCAACAGGGAGAAGGCCAGTGTGAAGAGGCGCCGGACAAAGTCCTCGCCGCGGTCGGCATCTTCCTTTTCCGCGCGCACCAGCACCGGAACCACGAGTGAGGTCAGCACCGCACCCAGCACAATCTCCGTGATGAGGTTGGGCAGCTGGTTCGCCGTGGTAAAGGCGGAGGAAATCGCCGGGCCAAGCGACGAGCCGATGAGCACGTTGCGAATGAATCCCGTGATGCGGGAAATCAACGTGGCGATAGCCATGGAACCGGTGGCGCGGACGACGGCGCCGTCGGAGTTCTTTTCGCCGCCGGACTCACTCGGGGCCGAGGCAGACTTGCCCTTCAGTCCCGAACGGTCCTCGAGTTCGTCGTCGACAGCAACGACGCCGCTCGGCGCGCGCTTTTCCGGGACCGGTGCCGGCGGCGAGGGCGTGACAATGCGGCGACGGGCACCAGACATAGGTTCATGTGTCATAGAGAAAACTATCCGTGAGACTTCTTTTTCTTCCGCTTACCCAGACGGAACAGGGCAGCTAGGACGAGGGCGAGCGCGGCGATCGCGCCGACTCCATAGACGCTAACGATACCGGCACGCGTCTGCACCGTGATGTCGATGGGATCCGAAATGAGGTGCTCAGATGGTGTTGCAAGCCACAGGCGCAGCGACGTCTGGTCAGCGTTGCTAGGCAGGTCAGCGGTCATGGACACGGTAATGGATCCCTTGGCCGGGATGTGAATCATGTTCTGCGTGTTCAACGTGGCGCCGTCGGGGGCGTCATAAGCCAGGTGTGCGTCGACAGGCAGTGGCAGGCCGTTTTCCGCCACGATGAGCAGCGGCGATGACTCTGAGACGCGGGTATACACGTTGCCCGGTGGGATGAGGGATACGGAGGCGCGCAGCTCGCGAAGCATATCCGCGTTCTTCTCTAGGCGGGAGCGGCTTTGCTTCACCGAAGTCGGAAAGCCGTGCAGGCTGGAGCGGCCGGTCGCGCTGAGCGCCGTGAGCAGATCGTGGCGCAGAGGTGCCGTGAAGTCGTAGCGCGTCATGGCAATACCGGGGTCGTTGACCATGATGGACATCAACTCGTCGGTATAGCGCGCCTGCTGTGTTACCTGTGTGATCTCGGCGTCGTGAAAGGCTGAAGGGTCCGGGTAGGGGCTGCCGGGACTCCCACCGCCCTCCTCCACCTCTAGCGCGGTAACGGGGCGGGGTTCGAGGCGCCCAGAATCGAGGAGCCGCTGCGCTGCTTCCATCACCGCACGTGCGGCGGCAGGGTCCTGGTAATTCGGCAGCTTGGCCACGGTCTCCTCTTGCGCAGACGCCACGCTTATCGACGCCCCCGCCGTCAGTGCCCTCGCCTGTTCCGAATCGATCGAAAAGTCGTAGCGCAGCTCCGGGTTGGAGTACCCGGTGGTCTGCGGCTTCGATCCGGTTTGGGCCAAGAGTGCGCCGAGGGAGGCATCAAAAGTGGCGGCCTTGCCTACCCACTCGGAATTATCCGCCACCAACAGCGGAACGGACATCGCATGCTCGCTCGTCCCAGAGGCCGGCGCGGTGAGCTGCGTGCTGAGCGGGACGCCGAGGATGCGCTCGATGGTGTCTGCGCCCTGCTCTACGGCCTCGTGGGTGAGCCACTCATTGCCCACTTTGGCCACCGCATCGGTGTCTGCGTTGGCCCACGGCATGAGCATGCGGCAGTCGACCTGTTTGAGTTTCTCCAGCCATGCGGCGGCGTCCCGGGAACCCGCGCCGGGCGTGCCGCGATCGGAATCGGCGCTGTTAAACCAGGAATCACGCAGGCGAGTGGGGTGTTTGGCGGTAGAGGGGCGCGTCTCGTTGACGGTGTAGCCGGCGGACATGCGGTTGGCGGCGTCGACAAGCGCGGGGTCCAAAGCCATGCAGCCGGAACCGTGCAGATCATGCTGCAGGTAGGCGTCGAGCAGTTGATCGAGCCGCCCGCCCGGGGAGAGCTGTCCAGCTAGCTGCTCGCTTTCTAAGATGAGCTCCTCGCCACCGGTATCCCCCGGCACCACGTCTACCTCGGCGGTGACAGGATAGACCAGCGAAAAGGAATGCTCGCTCTCGTCTTCGGGAGCCGATTCTTCTCCTTGGAAATCCAGGATTGTCCGCTCCTCCGCGAAACTGGCCGCCTGGCCGTCGCGGGTGCCGGTGAGCGTGAACAGGAGCGGGTAGGCGCCAGGTTCCGTGATGGCCAGCGTGGAGTCTTTGCCCAATGCGGTGGGAACCTCCACGGTCAGCTCGCGGCTCTCCCCCGGTTCAAGCTTTCCCGCGCCGAGTGTCGCCCCATAATAAGGAAAGGATCCCGCAGCGAGCTCTTGGCGTGCCTGGGTGGTGGAGTTCACGGCAGTGCTGCGCCGGGAGGTTATCTGCAAATCATCAACGGCGCTCTCGGTTGGGTTATGGACGCGCAATTGTAGCTCGAGCGTCTCCCCTACCCGCGCCTCCGTTGCGCTAAGTAGGCTGAGCTCCAGCTCGTCGGGACCGCGGGAGCCGAGCCAATAGTGGGAGTCAGTAATCCCAGTGTCGGGAGTTTGTGCCTGGGCCACGGGGACGGCGCAGCCCACCGCCAGCGCCGCGATGGCCGCCGCTGCGCGCCACCTCACCGTGGGGTCGCCTTTCCTGCGGCAGCTTCCTTTCGCGCGAGATCCGGGAGGAGGTCGTGGGCAATGCGAGCCAGCTTGCGCTCGTCCGCATAGGCCAAGTGCTCGATGAGCTCGGAGACCGGGATCCAGGACACTTCCGTGACCTCCGGGTCTTCGTCATTCATGATGCCGTCCACAAAACGCAAAAGGTGGTGGTGCACTGTTTTGTGAATGCGCACCCCATCGGAGACGAACCAATAATCAATCATGCCGAGGTCCGCGAAGACCTTACCGTGGATTCCCGTTTCTTCCCAGACCTCGCGCTCGGCGGTGAGCTCCTTGGCTTCGCCATTTTCCACATGCCCCTTCGGCATGGACCACAGCAGGCGCCCGCGGCGGTCCAACCTGCCGATGAGCGCCACATAGATCTGGGACAGGTCCACGTTGCCGTTTTCGTCGACGGCTTCCGCCAATCCGGACACGACAAGTCCGCCGGCGGAGGTCTCATCCCGCGTGGTCATGCGGTTGGTGGACGTGCGCTGGGGGCGTCCCGTGCGGTGGTTCCGGTGGCCCGCGCCCCGCCGGCGGCGGCGTTTGGACCCTGGCGTGTTCTTAGTCATCCCTGCTAATCGTAGTAGACTTCGATCCGTGAATTTTCAGGACACTCAGCTAATCGGCGTTCTTGCCCGCGCTGACGCTACCGTCAGCCGGCTCAGTGGCCTCTTAAGCGGTCTGGTGGAGCGCTTTGCGCTTCACGACGCCCCCCTCTATCTCGTCGGCGGCTCCGTCCGCGATGCCTTACTTGGCCGTTTGGGCAACGATCTCGACTTCACCACTCCGGCTCGGCCCGACGTGGTCTATTCCATTCTTGAAGAGTGGGCGGAGACCGTGTGGGATACCGGCATTGACTTCGGTACGGTCTCGGCGGCTTATAAGGGCCAGCAGATTGAGATTACGACTTTCCGTTCCGATAGCTATGACGGGCAGTCCCGCAACCCCGAGGTCATGTACGGCGATACCCTCGAGGGCGATCTCGTGCGCCGCGATTTCAAGGTCAACGCCATGGCCATCGAGCTGCGCCCGGACGGCACCCGTGAATTCCACGATCCGATGGGCGGACTCGCGGACCTAGCGAACCGCATCCTCGATACCCCGGATGCGCCGGAGATTTCTTTCCACGATGATCCCCTGCGCATGCTTCGTGCTGCGCGGTTTGCGGCGCAGTTGGAGTTTGACGTCGCCCAGCGCGTGCGCGATGCCATGATCGACATGGCCTCTGAAATCCAGCGCATCACCGTAGAGCGCGTGCAGGTGGAGCTCAATAAGCTCATCTGCGGTGTCGCGCCGTGGAAGGGCATTGACTTGCTCGTTGACTCCGGTATTGCGGATTATGTTTTTCCGGAGATCCCGGCGTTGCGCATGGCCCCCGACGAGCACGCGCAGCACAAGGACGTGTACGCGCACTCGCTGACAGTACTGCGCCAGGCCATGGAGCAGGAAGAGGACGGTCCCGACCTGATTCTGCGGTGGGCGGCGCTGCTCCATGACATTGGCAAGCCGGATACCCGCGACACCACCGACGGCAAGGTCACCTTCCACCATCACGAGGTAGTAGGCGCGAAGCTCACCCGCAAGCGCCTGCGCAAGCTGAAGTTCCCCAAGGCTACGACCGAGGACATCGGCCAGCTGGTCTACCTGCACATGCGCTTCCACGGTTTCGGCGATGGCCAGTGGACCGATTCTGCTGTGCGCCGCTACGTCACCGATGCCGGTGATCTACTCCCGCGTCTGCACAAGCTTGTGCGCGCAGACTGCACTACCCGCAATGAGCGCAAGGCCCGCCGCCTCCAACGCACATATGACCAGCTGGAGGAACGCATCGCGGATATCGCGGCCAAGGAAGACTTGGCGCGCGTGCGCCCAGATCTCGATGGCAACGAGATCATGGAGATCCTCGGCCTTGAACCTGGTCCCGAGGTAGGCAAGGCCTGGTCTTATCTCAAGGAGCTGCGCCTCGAGGAAGGCCCGCTGGAGCGCGAGGTTGCTATTGCGAAGCTGCGCGAGTGGTGGAATTCTAGATAGGGATGTACGCAGACAGACTTTTCAACGCCCTCGAGCGCAACGATCCCGCCCCTGGCCAGCTCCTTGTGGCAGCTCCCGACGTCCTCGCGCCCCATTACAATCGCTCCGTCATCCTTATCACCGAGCAGCATGCCGGGCGTACCTATGGTGTGGACCTGACTAAGCGCTCCGAAGTCGCTGTTTTCAATGTCATGCCGGAGTGGCTACCAGTGGTGGCTAAGCCGCAGGCCCTCTACATCGGCGGTCCGCACAATCAGCAGGCGGCCATTGGTGTGGCGCTGACGAAACAGGGCGTGACCATTGAGGAGCAGCCGGCGCTGAGCCGCCTCGCCCCGCGCGTGGCTCTCGTAGATTTGCGGGTCGGTCCGGATGCCGTCACCGAATTAGTAGAGGGTATGCGTCTTTTCGCCGGTCACTTCGAGTGGGGTCCTGGCGAATTGGATGAGGAAATTGACCGCGGTGAGTGGTACGTGGCCCCTGCCCTGCCCCAGGACGTGGTCTCCTCGGGGTCAACGGATACGTGGTCGGATGTCATGCGCAGGCAGGCCATGCCCCTTCCGTTGTTCGCCACTTTCCCGCGCTATATCGATGAAGATAATTAGCGCTCGTCCTTTTCTTCTGCGCTAACATCTCTGCCATGCGTGCGGAGATCATCAAGGCAATACGGACCTGCATGCCCATCGCCGTCGGGGTGGTGCCGTTGGGCCTCGCCTTCGGCGTGCTCATGGTCCAGACCGGTTTTGACTGGTGGTGGACCCCTATCTTTTCCATCATTATTTACGCTGGCTCGATGGAATTCCTCGCCATTTCCATGGTTACCGGCGGCGTGACGCCCGCCGTAGCCGCGCTGACGGGTTTCATGGTCAACTTCCGGCACATCTTCTACGGGCTGACCTTTCCGCGCGATGAGATTTCGAGCCGCCTCGGCCGCGCTTATTCGACGTACGCGCTTACCGACGAATCCTATGCCGTGCTCTCGGCCCTCCCCCGTAACTCGCGTCCAAGTGGCGTGTTTGTTTTTAGCGTGCAGCTGTACTGCCAAGTCCTATGGGTCGGTTCCGGGATCATTGGTGCGGTGGCAGGCCAGGCCATTCCTCCTTCGGTGAAGGGGTTGGCGTTTGCCCTAGTTGCCCTGTTTATTGTGCTCGCGATTGATTCTTTTCAGAACAACAAGGATTACTCCCTTCCCCTGTCAGCGGCGGCCCTGGGAATCCTCGCCAGCTTTCTATTTCCCGGTCAGCTGCTCATGGTGGCGCTGAGTGCCTACTTTGTGGTCTTGGTGGTGCGCTACTTCTCTCCGCGTATCGACAATGCGCTGATTCTGCGGAGGGAGCCGACATGCCAGACGGAGTAACCCTCGGTAGCATTTTCGCCGTTTTGATCCCCGTCGGGATAGTCACCGTCCTCTTGCGTTGGCTGCCCTTCGGGTTCGTCAAAGCGCTTAAAGGAAGCCAGTTCATCAGCATGTTGGGATTCACCATGCCCGTGGGTGTGATGACGGTGCTTGTGGTCTATACCTTGTTTGGTCAGATCCAGGACACGGGGAGCCTTATCGCTCCCCTCGTCGGCGCAGTGGTTACCGCCGTATTGCACCTGTGGCGCCGGAACTCAGGCTTGTCCATCTTCGGGGGCACGGCCGTGTACATGGTGTTAGTGAACCTGGTGCTCTAAAAGTCCCCGTACAGGGCGATGGCCTCGGTCCACAGGGAGTGGAACTGGAAGGCGTCGATAAGCTCGGCGTCGATGTCGGGGTACTTGTCGTAGGTATCGGGGTGTGGGACCACGCTCTGTGGGATGTTGGCGTCACCCACTGAGGCGGTTGGTGTGGCGGCACCGACGATGGCGTCATTCGGTGCGAGGGCAATCATGCGCAGCATGGTGCAGGCCTCGCCGTTAATTTCCTCCAGCTCCGCGATGTGAATGGCAGTGCCGACCTCAGGAACAGTCATGGTGGTGCGAACATAATGCTTTTTCATGTGCTCTCACTCTACCCGCGCATAGCGAGCCGCCATAGACGCGCAGATCATCAACTGCACCTGGTGGTAGATCATGAGCGGGAGGATGAGCAGTCCCAAGGAGGTACCACCGGAGGCAAAAATAACCGAGGCCATGGGAAGGCCTGTGGCCAGGGATTTCTTCGAACCACAGAATTGGATAGTGATGATGTCTTCCCTGCTGAATCCCAACTTTTTACTCACGACCTTGGTCAACCACAGCATGAAGAAAACGAATGCGGTGGAGAACACAATCTGAAAAAGAATTTGCCATATGCTAATCGTCGCCCAGATCCCGTCGATCATTCCTTTCGAAAAGGCCGCATACACCACCATGGCAATGGAGCCACGGTCCACCACTTTCGTGGCCTTGCTCGCTGCGAGTTGTCCTACCCATTTTCTGGTGAGCTGGCCGAGCACGAAAGGTAGGAGCAAAAGGACAGAAATCTCAAGGAAAACTGAGCTATCGATATGGATGCCGTCTCCCGCGCCCATGAGTGCCATGACCAGCAATGGCGTAAGCAGAACTCCAGCGAGGTTTGATGCAGACGCAGAGACGATTGCTCCAGGAACATTTCCTCGGGCGATTGAGGTAAAGGCTACCGATGATTGCACCGTGGACGGTACGAGCGTGAGGTAGAGGATTCCCAAGTAAAGATCGTTTGGAATGAACGCGGTGAGTGGGCGGAGTGCGAGGCCGATGATTGGGTAGACCACGAAGGTAAACACCAGGATGGTGAGATGGAGCTTCCAGTGTTTGATACCGTTGATGGCTTCTCGCGTTGAGAGCCGCGCGCCGTAAAGAAAGAAGAGAAGGGCGATCGCGATATTCGTGAGGACATCGAAGCCGTCTGCAAAGCTTCCGCGTGCGGGAAAAACGATAGCGATTGCGACGGCGAAGAGGATGAGGATGATGAGGGGGTCGAGTCTTTTAAGGCGCTCAATCATAGAAGAGAGTCTAGACGCCCCTCACGGTTTCACGTGAAACATCTTTTCAAGCCCCTGCGTCCCCGGGGATAGCCTCTAGGCGGAGACGTTTTTGATTGTTCCACCGTTGTTTTCTACGCCGTACTCTGTAAGCGGTTTGGGGCTGGGTCCGCCGGTAACTTCACCACTGCTGAGGTCAAAGCTGGAGTAGTGGCTAGTGCAGGTGGCAGTCATGCCTTCAATCTTCGTAATGAGGGAGCCCTGGTGTGGGCAGGTCTGCGAGTATGCCTTGAACTCCCCTTCAGTGGGTTGAGCGAAAATCACTTTGTCCACAATGATGGCTGAGCCGACGGGGATTTCTGTCGCAGCGATCTCTGCGGAAGGCTCCTTGCCGCAAGCGGCGAGGTAAGCCCCGGCAAAAGTGGTGGCGGTACCAAGCAGGAAGAGACGGCGTGAACATGTTGTCATGCTGATTACTCTATCTGATTGATGGAGTGTGTTCTGGAGGATGGTGGGCAGCTAGCTGAGTTTGCCATCCCACACGGGGAGCTCGTCTTCCCTACTGCCGCTGAAATCATAGGCACCGTAGTTTGTGCCGACATCGCTATAGATTGTTCCGGCTATGGTGTGCCCGGTGCGGTTATCGCTAGAAAGCGCATAAGTAGCCCCTGCCCCTAGAATGCTGAGGCTGAGCGCGGCGGCAGCGATGATTCGAAACGTGCGGATGTTTGTAACTTTGTTCATGGGATCCATGGTGCGCCGAAGATCGTGTCTTGTCACGGCACCGCCTCGCTCTCCCATGGTGTTGGTGCACACTTCTCAGTGTTGGCACAGGATAAAGAAAAGGGCTCCGCCAATGGTGGTGGGATTCCATGGATGGCGGAGCAACGTATTTATTTGAATGTGACGAAAATAGTGTGGTGGTTATTTGTACCGATTGATTACGTCACTGTGCTTTAAAGTAGGTGTTAATTCTTGTCCACGTTATCGGCGCGTGCCGCAGCTGCGCGGGCCGCGGAGACGTCGACAGTCGGCGCTTCTCCCCCGCACCCGCCATCGCCGCAATTGCAGGAATCACCGCAGCCTTCGTCCCCTTTGTGCGCCTGGTTCCACAGGTACGAGGCACGGGCACCCATGTTTGAACCGATGGATAGCGCGAGGATTGCCACGACGAAGGTGAGCGCGGGGATAAGCCACATCCATCCCTCCGCGCGCAATGCGATGATGCCACCGAATACTAAAGCGACGCCGCCCAAGAACCAGAACGGGCCCGCGACAGCATGGGCATTATCCCAGGCTTCTCTAGATGTGCGGATTTCCGCGAGACGTAAGCCAACGACGCTATTTCCAGGAAGCTTGCGGAGCGTGGCAAGGCCACCGACGACAATAAGTACCGCGGCCAAGATGAGGAAAATGATTCCGACTACGAGCATGCCTCTTAGTCTATCCGGCTTCCTAGCTGGCGAGAAAGCCGGTTCAAATTATTCGCATCCTGCTGTAATATACATTTCGTGTCGCTTGGTAGATATTAATGTACTTATCATCGAGCGAGAAAACCGACATGGTAGCAACCATAGAAAAGACTCAATCATGACATTCAAGAGTGTTCTCAACTCTCTGTTGTTCAAGATTATCGTCGCGATAGTTTTGGGCATCATCGTTAGCCAGTTTGCTCCGGAGTGGTTCGGAAGGGCCTTCGCCACATACAACGGCCTGTTTTCAAACTTCCTTGGCTTCTTCATCCCCGTTCTTATTCTCGCCCTTGTTGCCCCTGCAATTGCAGGCCTTGGACGGGGCGCCGGTAAGTGGCTGGGTATTACTGCAGGCATCGCTTATGGCTCAACTATTGTGGCGGGCCTTGTCGCTTATGGCCTGACCCAGGCCCTCTACCCCACTTTGCTGGGTGGACAAACGCTTAATACGGACGTCGCCGACATTGATGCCGGTGCTCTCGAACCCTATTTCACCGTCGAAATGCCTGCACCTTTTGAGGTGATGACAGCTCTATTGCTGTCCTTCTGTATCGGCGTGGCCATGACCACCGTGAAATCTGACAACCTCTACGCGCTTGCCAAAGAATTCGAGCACGTTGTCATCAAGGTGATCTGGGGCTTCGTTATCCCACTTCTGCCGTTCTACATCTTTGGCATGTTCCTTTCCCTAGGTATGAACGGGAATATCGGAACGGTGTTGGTCGCCTTCACGAAGGTTCTTCTGCTTGCAGTCGTTATGACCTTGGTTTACCTTGTGCTCCAGTACGTCATTGCAGGTGCCATTGCAGGTAAGAATCCATTCAGCGCATTGAAGAACATGGCACCGGCCTACTTTACCGCGCTGGGTACTTCTTCTTCTGCGGCTTCGATTCCGGTCACTTTGGACGCCACTTTGAAGAATGGTATTTCCAAGCCCGTTGCCGGCTTTGTCATCCCTCTCTGTGCGACCATTCATCTTTCCGGTTCGATGATAAAGCTGACGCTATACGCTTTCGCGATCGTGTTTATGGCAGATGGTATGGAAGCTGACCTGGGTAAGGCCTTGGGATTCATTCTGTTGCTTGGCATCATGATGATCGCCGCCCCCGGCGTTCCGGGTGGTGCTGTTATGGTCGCGGTCGGCTTGTTGCAGGCCAATATGGGCTTTGATGATTCGATGGTGGCATTGATGATTGCCGCCTATATTGCAATTGACTCCGTTGGTACTGCAGCAAACGTTACTGGTGATGGCGCCATTGCGATGATCGTCGATCGTTTCGCGCGGGACAAGATTGACGGCCTAGAGGCTGAGTCAGACGCTGCGGCTGCCGACGAGGAGCCCGCAACGGCATAAGTTTCACGTGAAACGCTGGATGTTTCCCCCTCCCTAGCCTGCTTTCCATCCCTGGTCTATACGTCTAGATCGCTAACTCAGACTCTGGCTCTGGGAGGGGGATTTTGTTTATTTTGGCGAAAACTTCGTGGTCTACTGATTGCGCACTTTGCCATCAAAGGCCTCGGTGAAAAAATAAAGCAACTCTTGCGGGAAACCTATAGAACATGTATTCTATAGGTGGGAGTGGGGAACGTAATTGTTCGGCTAGTTTAGGGGTGCAGCTACCCGTGGGAACCACAACAAACTCTTCAACGTCAGTACCTACTGCGTACTTTTCTCACTCAAACCCGCACGATCCAGAATGCATGGCGGGCCAACTCATGCGGAGAATAGAGTACGAGTTTTGGTCTAGTGTCCAACCGCCGCTCGATGCCGATTCAGATACTGCCTTTTTGCGTATAGGGCAAAAGACAGGAAAGTCTCCTGCGCATGTGGCGCGGAATGTCATGGGATTAATCCGTCTCAGTGAGTTGCCGAAAGTAAAGGTTCTGCAAGATGCTGAGTTCTTGCTCGATATGCAAGCCCTGGTCGCTATCGATCAGGTAATGGCAAAACTCGGGAACCCTCTCTCATCGGTGGTCGCCGAAATTGACAGTCAACTTTCGGCGTGGCTAACGCCGACTAAACCGAACCAGATCTTCCCCAGTGCTGAAAAGATTCGGCGAAAAGTGCGAGACATCGCCAAAGTCTTGGATGATTCAATCGAGTTCCGGGACAAGCGGAAAAAGAATCGCTACTCGCTTCTTACTCGGGGAGAGCGTGCGTCGATTGAGCTTGAGGTGGACAGCAAGGTCGGCGTCGTAATCCACGAGACTATTAAGCTTGCCGCCAAAGAGCATGACGTTTCAATGGCGGATGCCTTGATTCTACTCATTACGGGCAAAATTCAGCCTGAGGCGGGAAAGGTCGTCGTACATGAATACAAAGCTACTGACGTGGAGGGGGCTCCAGTCTACGTGCAGGGACATGGGTGGACCGGCGAGGGGGTTCCAGCGTCGAAAACAGTGACGCGGGACTTTAGTGAAGCTCCAGGACCGTGCGATGGCTATCAGCCTTCTGAATTTACCCGAAAGTATGTCGAGGGGCGCGATGGTACCTGTCGTGCGCCCGGATGTAATCGTCCGGCATGGACATGTCAGCTGGACCACCGGATTAACTATTCCGATGGCGGCCCAACGCATGCATCAAACTTGGTTGCTCTTTGCCAGCATCACCACAACATGAAAACAGATGGACGGGCGTTCTACATCCTGGACCCGGTTACTGGTGACGTTGTGTGGTTGTACGAGGACGGAACTTGGGCCGTAACTGAGGCAACCGGCCCGTTGGCACCAGCCTCGAAGGTGTGGGCCCGGACCATTGCGGAAGATGTGGTTGCGCACCGTCGCAAGATGCACGAAGAGGCGCAAGCTTTGAAAGTTGAGATGGACGGCGGAGAGATGGTCGAAATATTCGACAAGACGGACCCTGCGGAACGCTACTCGAATGGGTACGACGATATCCCCTTCTAAGCACTTAGCCTGCGAAAGCATCGAGAAGCTCACAGAGAATTAAGGAGTCATATGGGGAAAGTGGACTGAGGTTTATTGGCCGTCGCTTATTTCGGCACCGATAGGCTCACTGCCTGTGCACTCGGTTAGGGCACGGTTTCACGTGAAACGGCCCCTTCCATCGGGGTGCGCGGTGGCGCGCAGCGTGATGAAAGAGGCCGTCGAGAGGCGGACTGCTCTAGGTCGCTAGACATCTCACTTTTAGCTATCGTTGCCCGAAACGCTACCCGGCAAAGTGCAGATGAGGCCTGACTAGGGCTCGGTGGGCTTAGTGGCAGCTTTCATCTTCGAGACAAAGTCGGTAACTGCAGCAGCGAGCATCTCGGTGGGTCGATTATCTTCGTCAAGGTGTGCGTCAACGATCTTTGTTAACGCGGATCCTGTAATCGCGCCGGCTGCACCGGCGTCGATAGCGTCCGCGACGTGTTGGGGAGTCGAAATTCCGAAGCCGAGGAGAATCGGTGCCCCACCAAAACGCTTCACGTTGCTCACTACTTCATCGAGCCCGCGCGTCTCCGATTCCTTCTCGGTGCCGGTGACGCCGTCGCGCGAGATCGCGTAGATGTAGCCTTTGGAGTACTTCGCTACGCCCTCGAGGGTCTTCCCGGAGGCTTGTGCGGGTGCGATGAAGATGGGATCGATTCCTGCTCGGTCGGCTGCGTCGACGAAGGGGGCGCCTTCGCGAACGGGAACGTCGGGAAGCAAGATGCTATCGGCGCCGGCCTCTTGGAACTCGGCATAGAAGGTTTCTAGCCCCCGAGTGAAGGGGACGTTGCCGTAGATGAGCATGCCGATGGGCAGGTCTGGGAACTCGCTTCGAATTGTGCGGATTTGCTCGATCGCAGAATCTACCGTCGCGCCGCCTGCGAGGGCGCGGATGTGTGAGGCCTGGATCGTGGGACCGTCGGCGACCGGATCTGAGAAGGGAACGCCGAGTTCGAGCGCGTCAGCGCCACCGGCGACGGCCGCGCGAACGATGGTGAGGGCGGTTTCTGGGTCGGGATCGCTCAGCATGATGAAAGGGACAAAAGCCCCTTCATTGCGGGCAGTGAGACTGGAGAAGAGTTTCTCGTAGCGGCTCATTACTTGTCCTCCGTGATCTTGAATTCGGGGTGCGCGTCGAGGGTGCGGCGGACGTGATCGATGTCCTTGTCACCGCGCCCGGAAAGAGAAACGAGAATGGTGATGTCTTCATCTTTGCGTTTCAACGCATAGGCCAGGGCGTGCGAGGATTCGAGGGCGGGGATAATGCCCTCGCGGCGGCTGAGGAGCTGGAAGGCCTCGAGAGCTTCGGCGTCGGTGATGCCGACATATGTGGCTCGGCCGGTCTGTGCGAGGTGGGCGTGCTGTGGGCCCACGCCCGGGTAGTCGAGTCCGGCCGAAATGGAATAGGATTCCTCTACCTGTCCGTCGGCATTGCGCATGAGGTAGGAGCGGGCGCCATGGAGAATTCCGATGGTTCCGCTATTGATAGTGGCGCCATGGTGCCCGGAATCGAGTCCTTCTCCCCCAGGCTCAGCGCCGACGAGTTCGACAGATTCTTCGTCGATAAAGTCCGCGAACATGCCAATGGCGTTAGAGCCGCCACCGACACAGGCGACGACGAGATCTGGCAGCCCGCCGGTGCGCTCGATCATCTGGGCCTTGGCTTCCTCGGAAATCACTTTGTGGAACTCGCGGACGATCGTTGGGAAGGGATGCGGTCCCGCTGCGGTGCCGAGGAGGTAATGGGATTCGTGGAAGGTGGCGGTCCAGTCGCGGAGAGCTTCGTTGACTGCATCCTTGAGGGTTCCGGAGCCGGAATCCACGGGAATCACCTTGGCGCCCATGAGTTCCATGCGGTAGACGTTGGGTTGCTGCCGCTCGACGTCCTTGGCACCCATGTAGATCACACAGTCGAGGTCGAGCAGAGCGCAGGCGAGAGCGGTCGCGGTGCCATGCTGGCCCGCGCCGGTTTCGGCAATGATGCGCGTCTTGCCCATGCGCTTAGCCAAGAGTGCTTGGCCGATGACCTGGTTAGTCTTGTGAGCGCCACCGTGCACGAGGTCCTCACGCTTGAGGAAGATGCGTGCCTTTCCGCCAAGTTTGGTCGCTTCGGTGAGCGGCGTGGGGCGGCCCAGGTAGTCCCGTAGGTAGCCGGCAAGTTCCTTGCGGAAGGCCGGGTCATTCTGGGCGTCGACGAAGGCGTGCTCGAGCTGGTCGAGTGCTGGGATGAGTGATTCGGGAACAAATTGTCCGCCAAACTCACCGAAGTAGGCGGGAAGAATGGTCTCCCTGGTGTCCTGATCGTTGGTCATGATAGTCCTTTTGTCTCGGGCTGTTGCTAGGGCTCGGGTTGGGGATTAATACGTAAAGTGACGAATTATATGGAAGGCCTGAGCGATGAGTGCACTGTCTTTTCGACCGTTCACTTCGACCCCTGAATTGATGTCCAATCCGGCGGTGCCGACGCGAAGCGCCTGGGTGAGGTTCTCTGGATTCAGGCCCCCAGCAAGAAGTGACTTTGCTTTGACCTCGTCCGGGACAGTTGTCCAGTCGAAGGGGGTACCGGTTCCGCCGGTGCCGGAGTCGAGAATGAGGAGGTCGACGGCGTCGGCAAGCGCAGCGGCGAGGGCCGAGCCGTGGGGTGCGGTCATGTCGATGGCGCGCCACACCTGGCGCTCCCCTGTTACTGCGCGGACGGACTCAATGAGTTCGATCTCGGCCTCTGTGCTCCCCTGGTAAGGCGCGTGGATCTGCAAGGCGGAGATGCCATCGATGGCCAACTCCTCCCAACCGGCAGTGCGGCGTGAGACCGCGACATAGCTTAGGTCGGGTTCGTGGGCGATGATGTCGAGCGCGGTTTCACGTGAAACATTGCGCGGGGAGGCCTCCTCGAAGACGAATCCCCCGTAGACGGCACCGGCGGCACGGGCGGCCTGAGCCGCTGACCATGTCGTGAGGCCGCAGACCTTGTTCTGGCCATAGACCAGCTCACGGGCGGCCCGGTCGATATCGGGCGTGCCGGTGAGCTGGGAGCCAACGAGGAAGGCATTGGCGTGAGAACCCAGGCGGCGAACGGTCTGGTTATCGCGAATACCGGACTCCGACACGATGACCTTGCCAGACGGGACGTGGTGCGAAAGGCGCTCGGAGCGTGTGAGATCGATGCTGAGGTCGTGGAGGTTGCGGTTGTTAATTCCGATCACGTCGATGCCAAAGGCAGTGGCGCGAGCGACCTCCTCTTCGGTGATCGCCTCGGTGAGGACATCGAGCCCAAGGGAATCTGCCAGCTGCTTGAGTTCCGCGTAGGTGTCGTCATCGACGATCGACATCATGAGCAAAATGGCGTCGGCGCCAAAATAGCGCGCAGCGTAGACCTGAATGGGGTCAACGATGAAGTCCTTGCACAAGACAGGCAGGTGCGTGGATAGCGCCACAGTCTGCAGATGGTCGTAGTCGCCACCAAAACGATCCGGTTCGCACAGCGCCGAAATGGCTGAGGCGTAGCGCGAATACACGCGAGCGATGGCCCCAGGTTCATAGTGTTCCCGAATGAGCCCCAGTGATGGCGAGGCGGACTTGCACTCCATGATGAAACGGTTAGTGCCGTTGAGTGCATCGTAGAAGGAACGTTCTGAGCGCGGGAGAGCAGCTAAATCAACGTGTGCCAGGCGCTCACGGATTGCGGGCAGATGCGTGCGGCGCTTGGCGACGATCCCTTCAAGCACGGTCGGCAGAGCCATAGTTCGCCTCCTCGTGCTTCTTCAGCCATGCGGCGACGGTTCCATCCTTAATGAGTTGGTCGGCATGCGCGACGCCCTCGTGGATGGAATCGGTAGTGCCATTGAGATAGAACATTGCGCCGGCGGTGGCGGCGATCGCGTCGTGGTGGGCGGGCTTGCCGGTACCGGCGAAGACCGCCCGGAGGGCCCTTGCGTTTTCTTCACCGTTGCCGCCGGCGAGGTCGGAGAGCTCGTGGCGGGAGATGCCGAGGTCCTCCGGGGTGAGCTCGTAGTGGCTAATGGAGCCGTCGCGAAGCTCCCAGACCTGGGTGGTGCCGTGGACGGCAATCTCATCGGTACCTGCGCCGTGGACGACGAGCGCGCGCGTGCGGCCAAGATCCTTGAATACTTCAGCGATGAGCTGGCCCTGCTCGGGATTGGCGATGCCCATGATCTGGAACTCTGGGCGGCCCGGGCTGAGCAGCGGACCCATGGTGTTGAAGAGGGTTGAAATTCCGAGTCCCTTGCGTACCGGTTGCACGTGAGCAACTGCCGGGTTATACGCAGGAGCGAAGAGGAACGTGAAATTCGAGGCTTCGAGTTGGCGGACCGCGCGGTCCGGATCGAGGTCGAGCGGGATGCCGAGAGCCTCAAGGACGTCGGCGGAACCCGACTTGGAAGATACGGAACGGTTGCCGTGCTTGACCATCTTGACCCCGCCGGCGGAGGCGACGAGAGATGCGCCGGTGGTGACGTTGATGGTGTTAGTGCCATCGCCACCGGTCCCTGCGGTGTCCATGAGCCCCTTTCCGGTGACTGGGAAGGGACGCCCGGCATTGAGGAAGGCGCGCGCCGCGCCGGCGACATCGGCGAAGGTTTCGCCGCGAGTACGGATGTGGGTAAGGAGAGCGGCGATATGAATGTCGTCGTACTCCCCTACTGTCAGTGGGGTAAAGACCTCGATAGCTTGCTCGAGCGTTGGATGTGAAATGTCGAGGAATTCCTGCAGTGTCTTGAGGGCGTGGTTATTAGTCATTACTTGGCTCCTTCCATAGTGGGGAGAGAAGAAAGTTGTTTGATACAGCGTTCGATGACGATGGGTCCCGTCGGCGTGAGGACAGACTCTGGGTGGAACTGCAGGCCGAGGGCCATACCGTCGAGAGTTTCCGCCGCCATGGTGACAGGGCCGATATTGGTTTCGGTCTCCGCGAGGCTGCGCATCTGGGCGGGAATGTTCGCACAGCCTAAGGAGTGGTAGCGCGCAACGGGGACCAGGCGGCCCACGTAGTTCGGGTTATCTGGCTCGGAATCAGTAGTGAGCCCTTGGAAGAGCGGGTGCTTCGCGCCAGCGTCGGTCAGCGTCATGGGAACAGAGGAACCGTGCACCGGACCGCAGGCTTCAACCCTGCCGCCGCAATGCTCGAGCAGCGCCTGGAAGCCCAGGCAGATGCCAAGGATGGGGATGCGGCCGAGGGAGGCGTCGACAAGCTGCATCATCGATCCGGCGTCGCGGGGATGACCGGGGCCGGGCGAAAGGATGATGATGTCGGGCTGGGCGGCAAGGACCTCCTCCACCGGTACGGTGTTGCGGAAAACGGTGGTGTTGTAGCCGGCGAGCGCGTCGACGAGGTTGTAGACGAAGGAATCGTGGTTATCAATGAGGACGACGTGTGGGTTCATCGGATGACCTCCAGGGAAGCGTTGTGTGCCTGGGCGATGGCACTGAGCACCGCGTAGGCCTTGTGGACCGTTTCGTCGGCCTCGGATTGCGGGATGGAATCGCGCACGACTCCGGCGCCGGCCTGGACAACGGCCGTGCCGTCTTTGACGTAGGCGGAACGGATGACAATGCAGTTGTCCATGGATCCATCGCCGCGCAGGTATCCGATAGCACCCCCGAAGGATCCGCGGCGAGTGCCTTCGGTCTCACGGATGAGTTCCATGGCACGCAGCTTCGGTGCGCCGGTCAGCGTTCCCATGTTCATGCAGGCTCGGTAGGCGTCGAGGGCGTCGAAATCCTCGTGCAGCGTCGCGACGACGCGGGAGACCAAGTGCATCACGCGGGAATAGCGGTCCACCTGGAGCAGATCAGCGACCTGTCGGGTGCCGGGAACAGCGACGCGGGCGAGATCATTGCGGGCTAAGTCAACCAGCATGATGTGCTCCGAGACCTCTTTGGAGTCGGTGCGCATCTCGAGTTCGTTGCGGATGTCCAGCTCGTGGGTCGCACCGCGCGGGCGGGTGCCGGCGACCGGGTAGAGCTGCACCTGCCGGTCAGCGGCCGTGTACTTCAGGTTGGATTCGGGGGAAGCGCCGAAGAGCTCGTGCTCGGTGCCGCGCAGGTAGAACATATACGGCGAGGGGTTGGTCTCTCGCAGCGTGCGGTAGGCGGCAAAGGCATCCGGGCAGTCGAGGCTGAACGCGCGGGAGGGCACGACCTGATAGATATCGCCTGCATGTACGTTGTCTTGGAGGCGCTCGACGTGGCGGCGGAAAGCGGCGTCATCAATGGAAGCGCGTGCGCTGATGCTCTCACGCGGCGCGGGGGCTTCTGGAGTAATAGGTACGGTGACAACGGCCCGGTCCAGCTCTTCTTCGAGCGCGTGCTTGTCGACGCCCCATCCCTCAATCCTTGCCTTCTGCGTCAGGTGGTCCACCGTGAGGACGTGCTCGGCTACCAGAAATTCATAGTCGGGGTATTCGTTAGGGCCATCAGGAACCGGCGGCAGTGCCTCGAAGGTATCGACATAGTCGAAGGCGAATCCCCCACCAAGGAAAGGCAGCGACTCGCCGGAATAGAGCTGGCTAAACTGCAGTGTGCGCAGGATATCTGCAGTTGAGGTGGCGCGGAGGCGGGCGCGCTCATCGTGCTCGGTTGAGAGCTCGAAGCTAAAGGTGGCGCTGCCCTCACCGTTCTGGCTCATCCTGGAGCGGAAGTCCTGACGAAGTTCATCTAAGAGTAGGTGCCCGGACGGAGTTAAGGCCGTTGCGGTGACTTCCTGGCCGCGGCATACGACCTTGAGCGCTGCCTTGGTGATCGCAATGCACGTGAGGTTCTTCTTGGATTCAATGTCCGCGGATTCTAAGAGCAGGGAATCCTGCGGCGTGGCGAGGGCATAAAAGAGCGCGCTGGCGTCCGGTATGTACCTGACCTCGCGTTGGGCTGTATACGGCATCCTGTGTCTTTCTTTAACGATAGTGAGTGCTGCCGCGAGCTTCGCAAGAGAGCAAAACGCCGAAAAGCCCGCAGCTGCGGGCCTTAAATATGGGAGAAGAACGAGGCCCGCGGGTTACGCGCGCCACCACCAAAGGTTAAATGTGTTCTTCACATCATTGACTCTAACACCGATACCTTCTGCCGTACAGATAAAGGTCATTCGGGTACCCCCGTGGCCTCATGGTGGTACGGGGCCAAGGAACTGCAAGTGATATAGGAAACATGCAGCTAGAGAGTGTGATGTAACACTCTAAAACTGTAGGCCTATAGCTTTTGTAGGACTAATAGTACCCCCGCGCGGGAAAAATATTCATAAAACTGCTGCTTAAAAGGGTGAAAAGAGGATTAAATAACGGTCACTACTGTCACTCTTGAGTAGAAAAGGACCACTATGTTCTCTAAAACTGCTGCTGCTCTCTCAGCTATCGCTCTGAGCACTGTTGCCCTCGTGGGCTGCTCCTCGTCGTCGGAAAGCGCCAGCGGGGATTCCGGAGGCGGAGATTCCTACACCATCGGAATTAATCAGCTGGTTCAGCACCCCTCCCTCGACGCCGCCGCAGAAGGCTTCCAAGAAGCCTTCGAGGAGGCGGGCGTGGACGTGGATTGGGATGTTCAGAACGCCAATGGCGAGCAAGGCACCGCGGTGTCCATCTCCCAGCAGATGGCGAACGCCAACCACGATCTCTACCTAGCCATCGCTACCCCAGCCGGTCAGGCAATGAGCAAGTCCATCAAGGACAAGCCGCTTCTGTTCACCGCGGTGACGGACCCCGTCGAGGCGGAGCTCGTGGAGGCGCTGGATAAGCCGGGCAAGAACGTCACGGGTACTTCTGATGCCGCCCCTATCGAGGAGCAGGTAGAGCTCATTAGCCAGCTGGTGCCGGACGCCACATCTGTGGGCGTCGTCTACTCTTCCGCTGAGGTGAATTCCAAGGTGCAGGTAGAGCAGCTGACGGAAGCAGCCAAGCCGAAGGGTATTGAAGTGAAGTCGCAGACGGTGACCTCCGTGACGGAAATCCCCCAGGCCGTGGAGGCACTGGGTGATGTCGATGCCATCTACATTCCGACCGACAACATGGTCGTCTCTGGTATCTCTTCGCTCATCAAGGTAGCGAATGACAAGACCATCCCGGTCATCGCTGCGGACTCCGGTGCCGTCGAAGGTGGTGCTGCAGCCACCATTGGTATCGACTACAAGGAGCTGGGCCGCCAGACCGGTGAGATGGCGCTGCGGATCCTGCAGGATGACGCTGACCCGGCCGAAACTCCGGTGGAAACCGCTTCTGAATACACCTACGTGATCAACGAAGACGCAGTGAAGGCACAGGGCATTGAGGTGCCGCAGGAGATCCTAGACAAGGCTGAGACGCTGTGATTGGAGCACTCGAGCTAGGTCTCATCTATGCGGTCATGGCCGTAGGCGTCTACCTGACGTTCCGCGTCCTTGACTTCCCAGACCTGACTGTCGATGGCTCCTTCACCACCGGGGCTGCGACGGCCGGCGTGCTCATTACGAATGGGGTCAACCCCTTCGCGGCCTCGTTGGCTGGTTTCGGCACCGGATTTGTGGCCGGCTGCATCACCGGACTCCTCCATACGAAGGGCCGCATCGATGGGCTGCTTGCTGGCATCCTCACGATGATCGGTCTGTGGTCCATCAACCTGCGCATCATGGGCAGCGCTAACGTGCCGTTGCTGACGCAGGATTCGGTTTTCACTCCGCTGGATGCGGTCATGGGAACCTGGGCCGGGGTGGGGCTGCTTGCTGTGGGCGCGGTGGTGCTCTGCCTACTGATTGTGTGGTTCCTGTCTACGGACTTGGGCCTCTCGTTGCGCGCCACTGGCGACAACCAACAGATGATCACCTCCTTTGGCGTGTCGACGGATTTCACCAAGATTCTGACCTTGGCTTTGTCCAACGGCCTGGTGGGTCTGTGCGGTGCGCTCATCGCGCAATATCAAGGCTTTGCCGATATCTCGATGGGTATTGGTCTCATTCTGGTGGGTCTTGCCTCCGTCATCCTGGGGCAGGCGGTACTCCCCCAGTCGCGCCTGTGGATGGCTGTCGTGGCGGTGGCACTGGGTTCCGTGATCTACCGACTCATCATCTTCGCCGCTTTGCAGGTGGGCCTCAACCCGAATGACATGAAGCTCATCACGGCGCTGCTGGTTATTGTTGCTCTCCTGGTGCCTCGCATGACGCGGGTACGCGGCAAAAGGAAGGCCTAAATCATGCTCAACATAGACAAGATCTCAAAGACCTTCTTTCCGGGGACAGTCAACGAACGCCGTGCGCTTCGCGACGTCTCCCTGGCGCTTGCCTCCGGTGACTTCGTCACGGTTATCGGTTCAAACGGTGCGGGAAAGTCAACTCTTCTGAACTCGATTGCGGGCCGGCTCACCCCGGATTCTGGGAAAATCTCGATCGACAACAAGGATGTGACCAGCCAGCCGGAGCACAAGCGTGCGCAGAAAGTCGGACGCGTGTTCCAGGACCCCATGGCGGGTACAGCACCGAACCTGACGATTGAGGAGAACCTCTCGCTCGCTTATTTGCGCGGCAAGAAGCGCGGACTCGGTCTGGGGCTCAATTCCGCGCGCCGGGCTGTCTTTGTGGATCAGCTAGAGTCGCTCGAGCTGGGCTTGGAGGAGCGCCTTGGGACGAAGGTGGGCTTGCTCTCCGGCGGTCAACGCCAGGCGCTGTCATTGCTCATGGCCGGCTTTACTAACCCGAAGGTGATGCTTCTTGATGAGCACACGGCTGCTCTCGACCCGCAACGCGCGGAGCTGGTGACCACTTTGACGCAGCGCATCGTGGAACAAGGTCAGCTCACCACGCTGATGGTGACGCACAATATGGCACAGGCGCTGCAGGTGGGAAACCGCCTCATCATGATGCATGAGGGAGAGATCATTTACTCCGCCGACGCTGAGCAGAAGGCGAAGCTCACGGTGGAGGATCTCATGGCGGAGTTTGCGAAGATTAAGGGCGCTACGTCCGATAGGACCCTTTTGCAGTAGCGATCCTCCGTGGTTGTTTCACGTGAAACCTAGGTGTTGTGTTTGGCAGCACCTAGGTTCCTTTCTGTTCGTGGGTCTAGCACCTTTGTGAAGGTTTGACGGTGACATAAAAAGAGGGCCCAGCACAACGCTGGGCCCTCTAAGCGTAAAGCTAGTTGAACTTGAGTGGAGCTTACTTGAGCTTGATGAGCGCGGAAGAGAAGTAGTCCTCGACTGCTGATGGGTCATCGAGAGGGAGAACAGCGCCTACGTACTGGTCCGGGCGAACGATGACCACCGCTCCGTCGCGGGAAATTCCGCGGGCATCGAAGATGTCCTTGTCGCCAGGGAGAGCGTTGAAGACATTCTCCCAATTCGGAATGTTGAACTTGCCGTTGCGCGGGCGGAACAACAGTGGGGCGTCAAGAATCTCATAGTCGTGATGGTTGGTCTGCTGGTAGATAGCCTTCACGTCGAAGTAGGTATTTTCATCAGCTCCCTCCGGGGTGAACGCGGCCAGGATGGGACCGAGCTTCTCGGCCCACTCGCTCAGAGTGGAGCTCTCGCCGGCCTTGGGGGCATCGGCAAAGGCGTAGATGCGGTAGCGGCCATCGGCGGTGTGCTGGTGGCCCAGGTGCTGAGGGTAAGCATCGCAGCGGCGGAGGACCTCAAAGGACTTGAAGCGCTTGCCTACCGGGAAGCCGGTAGCAAGGTCCTGGTGCTGTGTTGTACCGACAATCAGGTTGTCTTCGTACTGCGTCATCATGCCAGCGGCGAACTCCTCTGCGGCGACGTAGTACTTCTCCACTGCCTCCGGATCATCGAGCTCTTCGGTAGGTGTGGCCATGAGGGTGGACCACTCGCGGTCGAAGTTGATGAGGTTCTGAGCAGCTGGCTGACGCTCGCCGTGGTAGGTGGTCAAGAGTTCCTTCGGGGCGCGGCCGTCGAGGACGTGGCCGAGCTTCCACCCGATATTGAAGCCATCCTGCATGGAAACGTTCATTCCCTGACCGGCCTTTGCTGAGTGGGTGTGGCAGGCGTCGCCGGTAAGGAAGACGCGCGGGTCCTCGTCGTTATCGTCGAAGGCATCGACGAGTCGGTGGCCTACCTCGTAGACGGAGTGCCAAGCAACCATCTTGACGTCGATGAAGTAGGGCGAGTAGATCTCGTTGGCCTTCTCGATGATCTTCTCAATCGGGGTGGAGCGGACCTTGTGATTGTCATCCTCGGGCACGACGCCGAGGTCGACGTAGATGCGGCAGAGGTAGCCGCCCTCACGCGGGATGTGCAGGATTGAGCCGGCCTGGGAGTGAATGGCACACTTGGTGCGCCAATCCGGGAAGTCGGTGTCAACCACGACATCCATGACACCCCATGCGTGATTGGCCTGGTCGCCCTTGAGCGAGCGGCCGATGGACTTGCGAACGCGGGACTTAGCACCATCACAGCCGACGACGTACTTGGCGCGTACGTCGCGCGGGTTGCCGTCGACATCCTCGAGGTGGACCGTTACCGGGTATTCGCCCTCCCCTACCTCAAGGGAGACGAAGTTCCAGCCGTAGTCCGGAGTGATGCGGCCCGGGGCGCGGTGCGCATAGCGAGCGAAGTAGTCCAGCACGCGGGCCTGGTTGACAATGAGGTGGGGGAATTCAGAGATGCCCTGCTCGTCGTCGATGGGGCGAGCGCCGCGGATGATCTTGGACCGATCCTGCGGATCCGGGTTCCAGAAAGACATCTCCGTGATCTCGTAGGCCTCTTCTGTAATTTCCTTGGCAAAGCCGAAGGCCTGGAAGGTCTCCACGGAACGGGACTGGATTCCATCGGCTTGGCCTAGCTCGAGGCGGTGTGGGCGGCGCTCGATGATCCGCGTATTGACGTCCGGGAACATGGCCAGCTGCGCTGCGGCGATCATGCCGGCTGGCCCGGAGCCCACAATGAGAACGTCCATTTCATCCGGAAGTTCAGCGACGCGATCGATGCCGTATCCGGCAGGCTCGTGCACGCGGGGATCTTCCGAAACGTAGCCGTTGTGGTGGAACTGCACTGTGGACTCCTTAGTTAGCGGTTGTAGTTGACGAGAACAAAGAGAGTGATGGGGGTAGCGGCTGCTCCCCCACTTCTATGTGAGCTTCGCTCGTTGAGTTGGTGACTCAGTTCAAGGCGTCAAGAGGATGTGAGCTGGGTCGTATATGAGAATCATATATGATGCGTTCCCCGCGCACAATGGCTTGTGCAGAAAGGGGAGCGCATGGGTGGAGGGGCGTCGTCTAGCGCGGGCTGAAGATGAAGTGACCCTGGGATTGCTCGGCCTCGTGCTCTGCTCCGAGGGCTATCCCCTTGCGTTCGCGCAGGATGAAGGTGCAGATGAAGCCGACGATCGAAGCGGATACGAGGTAGCCTGACACCGCAAAAGTGGTACCCGTTGCCTCGACGAGCGCGGCGGCGATCATGGGGGCGAAGGCGCCGCCCAGGACCGAGCCGAGGGCATAGGTAATGGAGACGCCGGTGGCGCGAATAGAGGCGGGGAAAGCTCGGCGTACATCGCGGACTGCGCACCGTAGGTCAGGCCCAGGCCCACGGTGAGGAAGAGGAGTGCGCCGTAGAGGAGACCGAGGCTTCCGGTATTGACCAGCGGGAAGAGGGCGGCAGCGCCGATGCCCTGCAAGATGAATCCCAGGAGGTAGGTATTTCGGCGGCCGATGTAGTCCGAGATGAAGCCGGCGAACAAGGTGGTCAAGGCCCACGAGAAGGCAGACACGGTCACGGCGTTGAGGACATCACCGCGGTCGAGTGCGACGGGGCCCTCCGGGTCGGTGGCGTAGCGCTGGATGTAGCCGCCCGTAGTCATGTATCCGACGGTGCCGTTACCCGCGAAGACGAGGGCGGCGACGAGGACGAGCGGGGTGAACTTCTTAAACAGCGTGCCAATGGGGTTGGTGGCTTCTTCCTCTTCGCGTTCCGCAATCTCCGCGAATACTGGGGACTCGTCGACGCCCATGCGGATGAGGTAGCCCACCAAGACGAGGGCAAAGGAGAGGAGGAAGGGAACGCGCCAGCCCCAGTCCATGAAGGCGTCGCCAGGCGCGATGGTGTTCATGATGGACAGCACGCCGGAGGAGAGCAGCAGGCCGGCGGGCACGCCGATCTGGGGGCCTGCGCCGTAAAGGCCGCGCTTGTCAGTCGGGGCGTGTTCCACCGCCATGAGCACCGCGGAACCCCATTCGCCACCAGCAGAGATGCCTTGGATGATGCGCAAGGTGATGAGGAGAATCGGCGCCCAGATGCCGGCGGTTTCATAGGTTGGCAGAACACCAATCAGGGTGGTCGCACCGCCCATGGCGATGAGCGTGACCATGAGGACCACGCGGCGTCCGAAGCGGTCGGCGAAGTGCCCTGCTAGGAACGCGCCAACTGGGCGGAATAGGAAGGACAAGCCAACGGTCAGGAAGGAGATGATGGTGGCCAGGCCACCTTCGAGCGGGCCGAACATGAGGTGGTTGAACACGAGTCCGGCCACCGCTGCATAGAGGAAGTAGTCGTACCACTCGATAGCGGTACCGATGGTCGTCGCGGCGACGACACGGCGGCGTTCGGCCGTCGAAATTGTCGGCGTGACAGCTGTGTGCGACATGATGTGATTCCTTTCGGCATGGGGTGTGCCATATACGGAAAAGCGTGTGAGTTGAACCACTTGCGGTGGTGCTAGGGATAATATACGATCTGGGCAAGGATTTGTTCACAATTAAGGATTCTTCATGGCTGTACCTGAGTTCTTGCCGGTAAAACCGGGCAAAATGATCGCCGTCCATGTGGCCTTTGAGTCCCGCGCGGCACAGCGCGGCCGCTGGCCCAAAACCCCGAGTTACTTCCTCAAGGCGACAAGCACGCTGGCTGAGTCGGACGGGATTGTCGAGCGTCCCGAAGGAACTGAACTGCTGGCCTTCGAAGGCGAAATCGCACTCATCATCGGCACTCCGGCCCGCAATGTCTCCCTTGAGGATGCGTGGAAGCACGTTGCCTACGTGACCGCGTCGAACGACATTGGGCTGTATGACTACAAGGTGCAGGACAAAGGTTCCAACACCCGTTCCAAGTCCCGCGATGGATACACCCCCATTGGGCCGGAGCTTATCGACGCCCAGGGGATCGACCCCAAGGGCCTACGCCTGCGTACGTGGGTCAACGGAGAAGTTGTCCAAGAGGGTACGTCCTCCGACGAAGACCTCATCTTCCCCCTCGCCCAGTTTGTGGCCGACCTTTCCCAGCACATGACACTGGAGACCGGTGACATCATCCTCACCGGCACTCCTGCTGGCTCTTCCGTCATCGAGCCTGGTGACGTCGTTGAGGTCGAAGTTGATGTGCCAGGAGGCGTGAGCTCCGGCAAGCTGAAGACCACCGTGAAGGAGGTCCCCGCCTCTTTCGATCCGCAGCTGGGCAACCTGCCCTACGTGGACGATAAGCAGCGCGAAGATGCCTACGGTGACCGCGAATCCGCCGGCCTTCCTCCTAAGGGTGAGGTCGGCCTCGATCCAGAGCTCAAGGCGGCCCTGGAGAAGGCCCCGACCGCCGGCTTGTCCGCTCAGCTGCGCAAGCGCGGCATCAACCAGTCCGTGATCGAAGGCGTGTACCCGCAGGCGAAGGGAACCAAGATGGTGGGCGTTGCCCGCACCCTGCGCTTCGTGGCCGGCCGCGAGGACCTGTTCAAGTCCCACGGTGGTGGTCTCAACGAGCAGAAGAAGGTCTTCGACACCGTCAAGGAGGGTGAGGTCATCGTCATCGAGGCCCGCCAGGAATCCGGTTCCGGAACACTCGGTGACATTTTGGCGCTGCGCGCGAAGGTCCGCGGTGCTGCCGGCGTTGTCACCGATGGCGGCGTGCGTGACTACGAGGCCGTCAAGGAGATTGGCCTGCCCGTCTTCACCCAGGGCGCGCACCCCTGCGTGCTCGGCCGCAAGCATGTCCCGTGGGACAGCGATATCGCTGTTTCTTGTGGCAACGCCACCGTGCTTCCGGGTGACATCATCGTTGGTGACGACGATGGCGTCGTGGTTATTCCTCGCGACATCGCCGCGGAAGTCGCCGAAGCTGCGCTGGCCAAGGAGCACGAGGACGAATGGGTCGCTTCCCGAGTGGAGGAAGGCGCCAGCTTGGATGGGCTCTTCCCGCCGACCGGAGCGAATAAGGAAGCCTATATCGCGTTCCGTGATGGAAAGGCGGGTGGTCAATGACGGAACCTGCACTATCAGCTGGGGAAAGCAAGTCCCAACAGGCCTATAACTGGATAAGTCACAAGATTCGTACTCGCGAGTATGAGCCCGGGTATCGCCTCGTGTTAGCAACAATCGCGGAGGAACTGGGTATCAGCGTGGTTCCCGTCCGCGAAGCCATTCGGCAATTGGAAGCGGAAGGGATGGTCACCTACGAGCGCAACGTCGGTGCCAGTGTGACCACCTACAATCGCGAGGCCTATTACGAATCCATGGACATCGTGGCCACGCTAGAAGCAAATGCCACGGCCCAATCCGCACGGTATCTCGATGCGGAGGATATTGCCCGGGCGCAGGAGATCAACCAGCGCATGCAGGAGCTCGATATCCACCACGATCCAGAAGAATTTACCCAGCTCAACAAAGAATTTCATAGCGTTCTCTTCTCCAAGTGCCCGAACGAGAGGCTAAAGAACTTGGTGGTGGACCAGTGGAAGCAATTGGAATACCACCGCGTCTCTACCTTTCGGTATGTGCCCGAAAGAGCTCAAGAGTCAACGCGCGAGCACGAGCAATTGCTCAGTCTCATCGAGGCTGGCGCGGAACCCGCCTACATAGAAAAAGTGGCCAGGCAACACCGACTGACCACTCTCAGAACCTATCGCAAGAAAAACGACTAAGGAGTCGAAATCACCCATGGCTATCAACAACGATGCTGCTAAGCCCACCGATCTCCCCGAGAAGATCCTTCACTACATCAACGGCGAGTTCGTCCCGTCGATCGACGGTGATGAATTCGAGGTCTTGGATCCGGTAACCAATAAAACCTACATCAAGGCCGCCTCCGGCAAGCCGGAAGACATTGACAAGGCTGTCGCTGCTGCGAAGGAGGCCTTCGAGAACGGCCCGTGGTCCAAGGCACTGCCGCGTGAGCGCGCCCGTGTGCTCAACAAGATTGCGGATATCGTCGAGAGCCGCGCGGACAAGCTTGCCGCGTGGGAATCCTTCGACTCCGGCCTACCCATCACTCAGGCCAACGGTCAGGCTAAGCGTGCAGCGGAGAACTTCCGCTTCTTTGCTGACCTAATCGTCGCCCAGGCTGACGACGCCTACAAGGTACCGGGCCGCCAGATCAACTACGTCAACCGCAAGCCGATTGGCGTGGCGGGCCTGATTACCCCGTGGAACACTCCGTTCATGCTGGAGTCCTGGAAGCTCGCCCCGGCCATCGCCACCGGTAACTCCGTCGTCCTGAAGCCTGCTGAGTTCACTCCCCTCTCTGCACAGCTGTGGGCGGGCATCTTCGAGGAGGCCGGCCTGCCGAAGGGTGTCTTCAACCTGGTCAACGGCTTCGGTGAGGAAGGCTATGCAGGCGACCCGCTGGTTAAGCACCCGGATGTTCCTCTGATTTCCTTTACCGGCGAGTCTCGCACCGGCCAGATCATTTTCGGCAACGCAGCTCCTCACCTCAAGGGCCTGTCGATGGAGCTGGGCGGCAAGTCCCCCGCCATCGTCTTCAGTGATGCCGATCTGGAAACCGCGATCGATGCTTGCATCTTCGGCGTCTTTTCCCTCAACGGTGAGCGTTGCACCGCTGGCTCCCGCATCCTGGTTCAGCGCGATATCTACGATGAGTTCGTGGAGCGCTACGCCGCCCAGGCTAAGCGCGTGAAGGTGGGCCTGCCCTCCGATCCGACCACCGAGGTCGGTGCCCTGGTACACCCGGAGCACTACGAGAAGGTCACCTCCTACATCGAGATCGGCAAGCAGGAGGCCACCCTGGCCGCCGGCGGTGAGCGCCCGGAAGGCTTCGAGGAAGGCAACTTTGTCCAGCCGACCGTCTTCGTTGACGTCAAGCCGGATGCACGAATCTTCCAGGAAGAGATTTTCGGCCCCGTCGTTGCTATCACCCCGTTCGATACCGACGAAGAAGCACTCGAGCTGGCAAATAACACGAAGTACGGCCTTGCCGCCTATGTCTGGACCTCGGATCTGAAGCGCGCCCACAACTTTGCCCAGAACGTTGAGGCCGGCATGGTGTGGCTCAACTCGAACAACGTCCGTGACCTGCGCACCCCGTTCGGTGGTGTCAAGGCCTCCGGCCTGGGCCACGAGGGCGGCTACCGTTCGATCGACTTCTACACCGATCAGCAGGCCGTCCACATCAACCTGGACAAGGTACACAACCCGGTCTTTGGCAAGCAGGACTAAGACGTCCACTCTCTTCTCCCCCACCACTACTTCTATCTAAGGAGCCATCATGGCTGACATTCAGGCCCCCGATATTCTGCGTTGCGCCTACATGGAGATCGTCGTTACCGATCTCGCTGCATCTCGAAAGTTCTACGTTGACACCCTCGGCCTCGTCGTGACCGAGGAAAACGAGAACGAAATCTACCTGCGCACCTACGAGGAGTTCATCCACCACAACCTCGTGCTACGCCAAGGCCCCGTCGCTGCCGTTGCTGCATTCTCCTTCCGTGTTCGTTCGCCGGAGGATCTGGACCTCGCCGAGGAGTTCTACAAGGCACGTGGTTGCGAGGTTCGCCGTAACAAGGATGGCTTCGTCAAGGGCATCGGTGACTCCGTGCGTGTGCAGGATCCGCTGGGATTCCCGTACGAGTTCTTCTACGAGGTTGAGCACGTCGAGCGTCTGGCTTGGGCATACGATGCCCACATCCCTGGCGCGCTTGTTCGCCTCGACCACTTCAACCAGATCACCCCGGACGTTCCTGCCGCCGTGAAGTACATGGAGGAGCTCGGCTTCCGCACCACCGAGGACATTCGCGATGAGGAGGGAACTGTCTACGCTGCATGGATGCGCCGCAAGCCGACGGTGCACGACACCGCCATGACCGGTGGCGATGGTCCGCGCATGCACCACATCGCTTTTGCTACCCACGAGAAGCACAACATCATCGCGATTTGTGACAAGTTGGGTGCACTGCGCGAATCCGACCGCATTGAGCGCGGCCCGGGCCGCCACGGTGTCTCCAACGCTTACTACCTCTACCTGCGTGATCCGGATGGCCACCGCGTGGAGATCTACACCCAGGATTACTACACCGGCGACCCGGATAACCCGGTCGTGACCTGGGATGTCCACGATAACCAGCGCCGTGACTGGTGGGGAACCCCGGTTGTCCCTTCCTGGTACCGCGATGGCTCCACCGTCCTCGACCTCGATGGCAACCCAGTGCCGCTGGTGGCTCGCGAGGACGAGTCCGAGCTGGAGGCAACCATTGGCGCAGACGGCTTCTCCTACACCCGTAAGGAAGATGCAGAAGAAATGCCGGAGTGGAAGCAGGGCGAGTACAAGCTGGGACACCAGCTCTAAACAGGCCTCAGCACTCAGGTTGATGAACGTGGTCCCGCGGCGTCGAGAAGAAAGCGCACATATCGCGGGACCGCGTTGTCGTTTCACGTGAAACCATCAGGTTTAACGAACCTGTTAAACAGAACAGATACGTTCTACAACACCTTAAGGAGCGAAGTACATGCTGGATGAGAAACAGCACATCGCTATTGCAGATGAACTGGCGCAAGCCGAAAAAGATCGCACCATGGTTCCGCTGCTGACCGCCCGTTTCCCGGAGATGAGCATCGAGGATTCCTACGCGGTGCAGCGCGAGTGGGTGCGCCGCGGCATTGAAGACGGGCGTCGTCTCGTCGGCCGTAAGATTGGCCTGACCTCCAAGGTTATGCAGGAAGCCACGGGAATCACCGAGCCAGATTACGGCGCCATCTTTGAAGACCAGGTCTATGAGAACGGCTCCACCATCGAGCACGCGCAGTTCTCCAATGTTCGCATTGAGGTCGAGCTGGCCTTCGTGCTCAAGGAAGAGCTGAAGGGCCCAAATTGCAGCATCTTCGACGTGCTGCGTGCAACAGAGTACGTCGTCCCTGCTCTGGAGATCCTCTCCTCCCGCATAGAGATGGAAGGCCGCACTATCGTCGACACCATTTCGGATAACGCAGCCCTCGGCGCCATGGTCTACGGCGGCAACCCGGTGGATCCCGCGGACGTCGATCTGCGCTGGGTGTCCGCACTGCTCTACCGCAACGAGTCCATCGAAGATACGGGTGTGGCGGCGGCTGTGCTGAACCACCCGGCAATGGGCGTGGCTTGGCTTGCCAACAAGCTTCACGCGCACGGCGATAACCTTGCCGCCGGCGACATTATTCTGGCCGGTTCCTTCACCAAGCCCATGTGGGTTGAACCGGGCGATACCGTCCATGCAGACTATGGAAAGTTGGGGTCCATCACATGCCGATTCCAGTAAAGTTGCCGCCTACCTTTGCAGACGTCCTAGAAAAGGCCGAGCAACCGCTCGTTGGTGCCTGGATCTGTTCCGGCTCGGAGGCCGCGGCGGAGATCATCGCCTCGGCTGGTTTTAGCTGGACGCTTATCGACGGCGAGCATTCGCCTTATGGCCTGGAGACCATTCTTTCCTTGCTCCGCGCCACAGATGCCTATGGCCTTACGCGTGTGGTTCGCGTGCCTGTGAATAACACGGCGCTGATCAAACAGTACCTTGACCTGGGTGTACAGAATCTTATGGTGCCCATGATTGATAACGCCGAGGAAGCGGAAGCGGCCGTTGCAGCCATGCACTACCCGCCCCGCGGTGTGCGCGGCGTCGGCTCGGCACTGGCCCGCTCTTCGCGCTGGAATGGCGTGGAGAACTACCTCGCCAACGCGTCGGACACGGTGAGCCTCACGGTGCAGATTGAGTCTGCGACCGCGGTGGAGAACGTGGAAGAGATCGTGGCTGTTGAAGGTGTGGACAACATCTTCGTCGGCCCCTCGGACCTGGCGGCCTCGATGGGGCTGTTGGGCCAGCAGACCCATCCGGATGTGCTCGAGGCGGTCAATCACACATTTGAAGCAGTTCGTGCTTCCGGAAAGAAGGTAGGCGTCAACGCCTTCAACCTCGAACAGGCCCAGAAATACATGGCTTCTGGCGCATCATTTGCCCTGGTTGGGGCGGATGTTCAACTTCTTTCGGGTGCGGCACGCCAACTGGCAGACAAATTCCATTTGGGAGGGTAAAAAAGAACCATGAGTGAAAACAACAAGGTCAATATTGACGAGCTGCTGGCCAAGGTTCCAACTGGCTTGCTGATTAATGGTGAGTGGGTAGACGCCTCCGATGGCTCCACTTTCGACGTGGACAACCCGGCAACCGGTGAGGTTATCGCTACCCTTGCTTCCGCTACTTCTGAGGATGCGAAGAAGGCTTTGGATGCAGCCTGCGCCGTGCAGGATGAGTGGGCACGCACGTCCACCCGCGAGCGCTCCAACCTGCTGCGCCGTGCTTTTGACCTGGTGCAGGAGCGCAAGGACGAGTTCGCTGCGCTGATGACCCTGGAGATGGGCAAGCCGCTGGCAGAGTCCTATGGTGAGGTTACTTACGGCGCTGAGTACCTACGCTGGTTCAGCGAGGAGGCCGTTCGTGACTACGGCCGTACCCTGCCGGCGCCGGAGGGCACCCTGCGCATGGTGACCCGTCGCAAGCCGGTGGGCCCGTGCTTGCTCATCACCCCGTGGAACTTCCCGCTGGCTATGGCTACCCGCAAGATTGCCCCGGCCATTGCCGCTGGTTGCACCATGGTGGTCAAGCCCGCCAAGCTCACGCCGCTGACTACTCAGTACTTCGCACAGACCATGATTGATGCCGGCGTTCCTGCCGGTGTGGTCAACGTGGTCTCCGGTAAGTCTGCTTCGGCCATCTCCGAGCCGATCATGGCGGATTCCCGCCTGCGCAAGGTTTCCTTCACCGGCTCTACCCCGGTGGGCAAGACCCTGCTCAAGGCCGCTGCCGACAACGTCCTGCGCACCTCGATGGAGCTGGGCGGCAACGCTCCGTTCATCGTCTTTGAGGACGCTGACATCGACCAGGCCGTCGAGGGCGCAATGGGCGCCAAGATGCGCAACATCGGTGAGGCCTGCACCGCGGCTAACCGCTTCATCGTCCACGAGTCCGTCGCCGATGAGTTCGCGGAGAAGTTCGCTAAGCGCATCGGTGAGCTCAAGGTGGGCAACGGCCTCGATGAGGGTGTCACTTGTGGTCCGCTCGTGGAGCAGAAGGCACTGGATAACATCACCGCGCTTGTCGACGACGCCGTGGAGAAGGGTGCCAAGGCCATCGTCGGCGGCAAGCCGGGTGAGGGCAAGGGCTACTTCTACGCCCCGACCGTTCTGACCAACGTTCCTCGTGATGCCCGCGTGGCACAGGAAGAGATCTTCGGCCCGATCGCTCCGATCCTGACCTTCTCCGATGAGAAGGAAGCGATTGAGATTGCTAATGACACCGAGTACGGCCTGGCCTCCTACGTGTTCACCGAGGACTCCGACCGTATGTGGCGCATCGGTGACGGCCTCGAGTTCGGCCTCATGGGCTTCAACGCTGGTGTCATCTCCAACGCCGCTGCCCCATTCGGTGGCGTGAAGCAGTCCGGCATGGGCCGCGAGGGCGGCGCCGAGGGCTTGGACGAGTACACCTCGCTGCAGTACATCGCTATGCGCGACCCGTACGCGAATGCATAACTAGTGCATTAATTTCGCCGCTGACAATGCTGGCATCTCCTAGGTGGGAGGTGTCAGCATTATTGTTTTCTGCATAGTATTCGTAACCCTGTTGTGTGACAGCACTCATAGTCAAATCGTGATCACGCACAAACAACTTTTTCAGTGTGCACTGGGACACAATTACTGGCTATACACCGAAAGACACCGGGTTCGTCCGGTGGATTCTCGGGCCGACATAGCTAGTAAGGAGGAGTTGGCGTGGACACATCGACACAGGCACCAGTGCTACCCGCTCGAAATGTACAGCCCGGGCACCGGGCTCCCACCGAACTTAAGGGCGGCCTGGGCGCCGGGCGCCTAGGGACAACGTCGCTAGTCTTTATGATTATCGCGGCGTCGGCACCTCTTACTGTGCTTGCGGGAGGAGTGCCGACCAACTTCGCAGTATCTGGATTGTTGGGTGTTCCCTGGGGATACCTCGTCCTTGGAATTATTCTTGTCTTTTTCGCCGTTGGTTACGGGATTATGAGTTCAAAGATTCAGAACTCTGGAGCGTTCTATGCCTACGTGTCAGAAGGACTAGGAAACCGCCAAGGAATCGCGGCCGCGATTCTGGCTTTGGTTTCTTACAATATGATGCAGGTTGGGCTGTATGGCATTTTCGGGTTCTCTCTGGCCAATCTGATCAACGGGTGGTTTGGAACAAGTATCTCGTGGTGGGTTGCCGCCTTGGCTGGTTGGCTCTTGGTGGCTGTCATGGGTGTCAGCAATGTTGATTTTTCTGCCAAAGTCCTAGGTATATTGGTAGCCCTCGAGTTCGTTGTTGTTGCTGCAGTCTCAGTTCTTTCTCTTGGCGTTGCCCCAGAGGGTATTACTGCGGAGACGGTACGCCCGAGCCAATTCTTTACCGATGGTATAGGCGTTCTCCTTGCCTTTGGAATTGCAGCCTTTATGGGGTTTGAGTCGGGTGCAATTTACTCGGAAGAAGCGCGTGATCCAGAGCGGACTGTCCCGAAAGCTACCTATATCGCCGTGGGAACGATTGCCCTTTTTTACGCCTTTTCGGCGTGGGCATTTGCTCAAGGAGTGGGGCCGTCCGTCGTCATCGATAAGGCAACTGAGCTTGGTCCCGATCTGGTCTTCGTGTGGTTGGGCGACTATTCAGCGCTTGCTGCCAACATAGCGAACTGCTTGTTTGTAACTTCGCTTATTGCTGCCCTCGTCGCATTCCATAATGCCGCAGCGCGGTACTTCTTCTCCCTTGGGCGCTCACGCGTCCTTCCCGAGAAGTTCGCGGTGTCATCGTCCAAAGGAGCACCTATAGCTGGGTCGCTCACTCAGACTTCCATTGCTTTCCTAGTTGTAGGCGGCTTTGCAATTGCCGGAAATGGCAGCGACATGGGCGAACTATTCCCAGTCCTCACGCTCTTTACGTGGTTGACCAACGCCGCGGCGTTTGGCCTAGTCTTCCTGCTCGCAGTGGTGAGTGTGTCCATCATGGTATGGCTCAACAAGCAGGAAAAAGGCTACAACCTCTTCACGCGGATCATTGCACCGCTTGTATCAGCTTGCGGACTCGTGGCTGTCTTCGCATTGGTGCTGATGAATTTCCCGCTCATGATTGGCGACACCGGTTCGGATGCCCTCGTGTGGGTGATGCCCGGAATCATTATCGCCTCCGGAATTCTGGGCCTGATTTGGGGCGAATGTCTCAAACGCAGGAAGCCGAATATCTACGCAAGTCTTCAAGACAATCTTGATCGAATCTAAATCTTCAGAAAGGTAATCATGGAAAAGAAGCATGTAATCGTCGTTGGTGCGGGATTCGCAGGTCTAACGGCAGCGCGCGAGTTGCAAACCGCGGGAATTGAGTATCACATCGTAGAGGCTCGTGACCGCATTGGTGGCCGTGCTTGGACTGACGATAGGCTCGGACGCCCGCTGGAGATTGGCGCAACCTGGGTGCACTGGCATCAGCCGCATGTCTGGTCCGAAATCACTCGTTATGGTCAGGATATTATCGCTTCGCCCGTTGTAGATACCGCATATTGGTATGCCGGTGGTGAGCTGAAGTCCGGAACGGAAGCAGAAATGGATGCCAAACTGGCGCGGCCGATGGAGAAGATCTTCGAGAAATCTCGCGAATTCTTCCCAGAACCGCACAAGCCGCTGCTTGTGCTGGATGAGAAATTCGGTGCATCTCAAGAATTGAAGGATGCTTTCCTGGCTGCAGATCAGGCTGGAGTTCTCGATGCGTTGGAGGACGGTGACTTTACCCAGGAAGAAAAGGATCTGTGCAATGCGTATTGGTCGGCTGGATACATCGGGTACCCAGAGCAGGGGTCCTCTTTGATGGCCAAGCAGTGGGCAGCCTTGTGTGATCACCGTCTTTCATTGGTGGATGAGCAAACGCTGCGATTTAAACTTGTCAATGGCATGCGGGGTATCTACGGCAACATCGCAAAGGATCTAACCGGAGAAATCCGTTTGAATACTGCGGTGACTGCGATTGAGCACGGAGAAGATTCGGCCACCGTTACGTATGCGGACGGTACCTCCGAGACGGCGGATGCTGTGATTGTTACGGTTCCGGTTGGTGCTTTGGGGAACATTAAATTCACCCCGGGTCTGCCTGAAGGCTCGCAGAAGACTATCGAGCAGAAGTGGAATTCGACTGGTTTCAAGGCTTGGATCAAGATCAAGGGTCATCACAACATCTTCGGTTACGCGCCCCAGCCTGCAGTCGTATCCGTGCTTCGTTCTGAATACTTCGAAGACGATGACACGACTATCTGTGTTGCCTTTGGCTCCGATCACGAGAAGATCGATTTGGAGAGCATTGAGGATGCTCAAAAGGTTGTCGACCAGTGGCGCCCAGATCTCGAGGTTGTTGGTGTCACCGGTCATGACTGGGTAGCAGATGAGTACTCAGGCCAGGCCTGGGCTACGTTGCGTCGAGGTCAGTTCACCGAGGGCTGGCACCACTTCCGCAGCTCGACTTCCTCGTTGCACTTCGCTGGAGCAGATTGGGCTTCCGGTTGGCGTGGAGTGGTTGTCGATGGAGCCATCGAAACCGGAATCTCTACCGCTCGCGAGGTTATCAACAAGTTGCGTGGTTAACCGCTAGCCGCCGCGCGGTACGCACTCGGTGACTTGTGGTACTCCGCTTTAAAGATGCGCGAGAGGTGCGAGGGATCGTGCAGGCCATAGCGGGCGCTGATGTGGCTGATTGATTCCTCGGAGTGCCGCGGGTCCACGAGGTCTCTGCGGATATGTTCTAGACGCCTGGTTCTGATATAGCTGCCTACGGAGAGGCCTTGTTCGGAGAACTTGGCGTGGAGGTGGCGCACGGACACAAAGAGTGCTTGGGCGATGGTGCTGGGGCCTAAGTCGGGGTCGCCCAAGTTCTTCTCGATGTAGGCGGTGGCCTGGTTGAACAGGAGCGTGCCCGCGGAAGGTTCCTCGGCCACGTCGGAGGAGAGGACCGACACCAACATAGTGAGCGCGGAGCGGACCAAGGCCGTGGCGTGCGGGCCCTTGAGCAGATCGAGGTTCTTCGCGAGCTGCTCAAAGAGGGGAACCGCCACCGCGCCCAAGCCGTGTGAGCGTGAGATGGGGTTCGCGGTGAGGCGTTGGATCTGCGCGGGTGAAATATCGAGGAAGCTCTGCGGGAAATGCACAATGAGTGTGTTTTGCTCCTCCGGATAGCGCAGAGTGTAAGGCCGTTGGGTGACATACAGCGCTAGGTCGCCAGGGTGTAGCTCACAGGTTCGCCCGTCCTGGCTCATGGTTGAGGATCCAGTGATTTGCAGGCTGAGCTTGCAAAAGGGGGCCTCGCTGGCGGCTATCTTGAAGCGATTCACGGTGTGCGGGGAGGTGCACATATCGAAGAGGGATATGTCCCCCACTTTCGTTGACCGCAGCGTGGCGTGAAAGGAAGAGGGGTTCTCAGTGTCCACGTCGAGTTGTCCAAAAGACTCGGATGACGCGGTGCGCCATGACGCGATATCGAAGTACTCAACGGCGGAAGTAGACATAAGTGGCATCATATCGTGAGAACTGGCACATTTTTGGACAAATTGTGTGCACTCAGAGTCAATAGAGTAGGTGTGGTGCAGGTAACATCCTAGGTAAAAGTTTCTTTGGGCTTTGTTCGCGGGGCCCTCGACTGCTTCACAAGGAGATCTCATGACTCAGTTCCCCACCTACGCTGATCTGCTCGACGCCATCACGGATGAAAACGGCCGTGAAATCCTCAATCCCGCCACCGGTGAGGTTGTTGGCCGCGCCCCAGAGAACACCGTCGAGGACCTCAACGCTGCAGTTGAGACCGCACGCGCAGCGCAGAAGGACTTTGCCAAGCTCAGCGACGAAGAACGTTGCGAGCTGCTCACCAAGGCAGCCGCCGCCATCGACGCTAATGCAGAGGCACTCGTTGAGCTGCTCTCCCGTGAGCAGGGCAAGCCGCTCAACGGCCCGAATGCCCGCTTCGAGGTTGGTGCTTGCTCTGGTTGGCTGAATGCTACCGCCTCCTTCGAGCACCCCAACTACACCGCCGTCGATGATGACATCACCGCCACCGTCAACTACCGCCCACTCGGCGTCGTCGGTGCTATTGGCCCGTGGAACTGGCCGATGATGATCACCATCTGGCAGATTGCACCGGCGCTGCGTATGGGCAACGCGGTCGTCGTCAAGCCCTCTGAGTACACCCCGCTCTCCGTACTGGGCCTGCTTAAGGTCGTGAACTCCGTGCTGCCGGAGGGTGTTCTCCAGGTCGTCAGCGGTGCCGGTGAGGTTGGCGCGGCGCTGACCACCCACGAGGGCGTCGACAAGATCATGTTCACCGGGTCCACCGCCACCGGCAAGAAGATCGTGGAGGCCAGCGCCGACAACCTCACCCGCCTCACGCTGGAGCTCGGCGGCAATGACGCGGGCATTGTGCTGGATGATGCCGACCCGAAGGAGATCGCCGGCGACCTCTTCTGGGGCGCGTTCATCAACACCGGCCAGACCTGTGCGGCGATGAAGCGTGTGTACGTGCCGGAGTCGCTGTACGACGCCGTCTGCGAGGCCCTCGTCGAGGTGGCCAAGGCCTCCCCGATGGGCGTGGGCTTGGAAGAGGAGAACGTGCTCGGCCCGCTGCAGAACAAGCAGCAGTTCGACATCGTGGACAAGCTCGTCAACGCCGCCAAGGACTCCGGCGCCCGCGTGCTGCTGGGCGGTGACCCGGACTATGACGCGCCGGGCTACTTCTACCCCACCACCCTGGTGGCGGACATCGACCCGGATAACGCGCTGGTCGTCGAGGAGCAGTTCGGCCCGGCACTGCCGATTGTGAAGTACACAGACCTGGATTGGGCCATCGAGCAGGCCAACAAGCTTGACGTGGGCTTGGGCTCCTCCGTATGGTCCTCCAACCGCGAGCGCGCTCTGGACGTCGCCGCGCAGCTGGAGGCGGGTACTACCTGGATCAACGCCCACGGTGCCGTAGATCCGCGCGTACCTTTCGGCGGTATCAAGTCCTCCGGCTACGGCGTGGAGTTCGGCACCGAGGGCCTCAAGGGCCTGGCGTACCCGCAGATCATCAACGGCTAAAACCGCCGTGGCGCTGCTATTCTTAGCGCCATGAGCACCGCCAAAGTCCCGGAGATCGAGTACGCAGCCTTCGACGCCATGAAGGAGGTTGCGTCCTCGCTGAAAGCTGCCTACCTCACTAGGGCCGCTGAAGCAGGCAACGACGTTGAATCGCAATGGTGGATTCGCCAGAACTGGCTGGTAGAGGACATGGTTGGCGAGGTTGATGCAACTGACATCGAAGCCATCCGATCCGCTGCGGCTCTCTTTGCGCAGCGGCTTGAAGCCCTCTCCTCCGAGCGCAAAGCGGCATAGCCTATGCTTTCTGCCGCTGACTTCCCCGTTGATCCGCAGGTTATGGAGCAACGGCTAAAGACTCTGCAAGCCAGCTATTTCGGCCGATCGAATGCTCATGGTCCGGCTGTTCCAGAGGTCATTTATGTGGCGGGGCAGCCAGCGTCAGGCAAATCAACGGCCATTGAATCGGTAAAGAACGGTCACGCGGTCCTTGATTCCGATGAGATTCGGAAGCTGCACCCCGCCCTCGACGAGATTGTGGAGCGCGATCCCTTACGCATGGACGTACTCACCAATGGGCCGGTGCCCTATTGGATGTCCTCGCTGATTGAGTATGGCCGTCAGCACGGGCACTCCCTCATTATTGAGAACACGCTGTCCAACCCGGAGTTCATCGCGGGTGAGATAGCCAAGTTTCGGTCTGCGGGTTTTCGCGTGAAGGTCGTGGGCCTGGCGGTTGCTCAGGAGGTTTCTCGACTGGGTGTGGTCCAGCGCTACCTGGAGGCGCAGCGCGTGAGCCGCTACCCGCGCTGGACCAATGAGGTTTCCCACACGTCGGGCTTTAAAGCCATCGTCCCAGGACTGCAAGCGATTGCCCCGCTTGTCGACGACCTCGAGATCCGCACCCGCGATGGCCGCACCTTGAGCGGCATCGAGGATATTGAGGCTGAGCGCGCAACCTGGTTCGACTCCCCCGCTGTTCAGGCCGACTGGCTGGCCCGTTTTGACAGCTGTGACTTGAGTGGGCTTGAAGCTGAGAAGCTCACGCACAACCTCGTGGCTGATGCAGAGCGTATCCGCGGGCTTTAAGACTGTGCCCGTTGAACTATTAGGTTCACCCACAGTTCCCGTGCCTGCACGCATCGAGAAGGACCAGGTGGTGAACTCGAATGACTCGCCTGGTCCAACGTGTGTGTGCGCTCGGCGCGTGGTTTAACCCTTATAAGACTTGCCGGTCACAGCCTCAGCGTTTCGCTCGTGCAGCCCGCAGGCCGTTCAAGATCACGATTACTTCGGCGACTTCGTGTACCAACACGACGGCGGCCAGGCCCAGTACACCGCTGATCGCCAGTGGCATCAACACGATGATGATGGCCAGAGACAGCACGATGTTTTGGTTGATGATCCTGCTGCCTCGGCGGGCGTGCTGCAGCGCCTGCGGGATCAGCCGGAGGTCGTGCCCAGTGAAGGCGACGTCAGCGGACTCGATCGCGGCGTCAGAGCCGGTTGCTCCCATCGCAATGCCCACCGTTGCGCCCGCCAGTGCCGGCGCGTCGTTGATGCCGTCGCCGATCATCGCCGTCGGCGTCTTGGAGGAGAGTTCGGCGACGATGCTTGCCTTGTCCTCCGGTCGCAGCTCGGCGCGCACGTCGTCGATTCCGGCGATTTCAGCCAGCGCCCGGGCGGTGCGAGTGTTATCGCCGGTGAGCATGCTCACTTCCACGTCGTTGTCGTGCAGGGACTGCACGGCATCGGGCACCTCGGGCCGCAACTCGTCGCGCACCCCGATCGCCCCGGCGAGAGCGTCATCGACGGTGACTAGGACGCAGGTCTGGCCTTCGGACTCCATGCGCTCAACGTCCGATTTCAGTGGCCCGGCGTCGATCCATCGGGGGCTGCCGACCAGCACCCGTCGGCCTTCGACGGTGCCGCCGATGCCATGACCGGCTTCCTCGCTGATGCCCAAGGCGGTGGGCGCTTCGGGCTCCGCTGCCACGATCGCCGCGGCGAGGGGGTGCGTCGATTGCTGCTCAACCGCCGCCGCGAAGGAAAGCACCTGCGCCCGATCGAATCCGTCTGCCGGGACCACTCCGGTAACCTCGGGCTGGTTGCGGGTAAGGGTTCCGGTCTTGTCCACCGCCAGGTGACGGATGCCGCCGAGCCGCTCGAACGCCGCGCCGGACTTGATGACCACGCCGAACTGGCTGGCCGCGCCGATCGCGGCCACGACCGTCAGCGGCACGGAGATTGCCAACGCGCACGGCGACGCTGCGACCAGAACCACCAGGGCACGGGTGATCCACGTCTCGGGGTCGCTCAGCAGCGAGCCAATCACACCGACCAGCACCGCAAGGATCATCACCCCGGGCACTAGGGGTCGGGCAATCCGGTCGGCGATCCGGGCGCGGTCGCCCTTTTCCGCCTGCGCCTGCTCGACCAGGTCGACGAGGGTGGTCAGCGAGTTGTCCGTTCCAGCTGCGGTCGTCTCGACCTCCAGCACACCGGCGGAGTTGATCGCTCCCGCGGGTACCTCGTCGCCGGGCGCAACCTCCTCCGGAATGGATTCTCCGGTGATCGCTGAGGTGTCAAGGCTGGAGCGTCCGGACCGAATGATGCCGTCCGTGGCGATCCGCTCCCCGGGGCGTACGACCATTAGCTCGCCAACCTCAAGGTCCTTCGCAGCGACCTCGGCCGTCGTACCGTCGCGCAGCACGGTCGCGGTTTGCGGTACCAGCTTCAACAGTGCCCGCAGTCCGCCTTGGGCCCGGTCCATCGCCTTGTCTTCCAATGCCTCGGCGATCGAGTACAGGAACGCCAGCGCCGCGGCCTCTCCGACGAAACCAAGGATCACCGCGCCGACCGCGCTGATCGTCATCAGCAAGCCAATGCCGAGCTTGCGCTTCGTGACAAGGTTCCGGATCGCCCCAGGTGCGAACGTGTAAGCACCCAACAGCAGGCCAAGCCAATACAGTACCGTTGCGGGCGTCTCCAAGTCGGACCAGTCCAGCGCCAGTCCTGTAATGAGGGCTACGCCGGAGAAGATCGGTAGCAGTAGCTCGGGGTCCTTCCACCATGGCCGATCGAGCTCTTCGATTTCTGTGGTGGGTTCGTGTTCGCATCCACATGCTGAACTCATGCGTCCGTTCCTTTCTCGCCGCAGCCGGGCACCGAGCACTCAGTGTCGATGCAGGGGGCATTCTCGTCGACGGCCAGCGTCGCGTTGACCAGCGCGTTGAGCGCCGCCGCGAGGTGCGGATCGGCAATTTCGTAGCGGGTCTTACGGCCCTCCGGCTCAGCGACGACGATGCCGCAATCGCGTAGGCAGGACAGGTGGTTCGAGACGTTCGAGCGGGTCAGATCCAAGCTTTGCGAAATCTCGGCCGGGTAGCCCGGACCGTCGAGTAGGGTCATCAGGATTCGGGAACGCGTCGGATCAGCCATGGCCCGGCCGAGCCGGTTCATGACGTCGAGGCGTGAAGCAATAGTCAGCATGTGCTGAACAATACAACGTGTGCTGAACTATTCAAAATGCACTGAACTGACGGTTACGCGAAGGTCCTGCGACCTGCAGGAATTAGTGGATGGGATAGCAGATGACTGATCCTTTGTGGTTCGGCTGCCACCCAACGCGGGAGCGACGTGGGCGGCGAGGTTCTCCAGAATCTTCGCGTTATGGGGGGAAGGGTCAAGCATGATCCAGTCGTTCGCTGACAAGGACACTGAGCGTCTGTGGAATCGAGAGCGGATTCCCCCGGGGAAACCGGCTCGAGGCGTTGAAAGGTGATCAGCGGGGTCAGTTCAGCATTTGAATCAACGACCAGTGGCGGATCTGTTTTCGGTGGTCCGCCGCGGGGCCAGAGGAGGTTGAAATCGTTGACTACCACTGACAAGCTCCCTCCGGTTCACCCCGGTGAGATCCTCATGGAGGACTTTCTCAAGGAAATGGGGATCACCCAGCACAAGCTCGCCGTCTCCATCGGCGTTCTGCCCCGCCGGATCAACGAAATTGTTCACGGTAAGCGCGCTGTAACCGCTGACACGGCCCTTCGTCCAGCGAAGTTTTTCGAGATGAGCCCCCAGTTCTGGCTCGGGTTACAGGCTCAATATGACTTGGACGTGGCGGAAGACAAGATCCTCTCGGAAATCGAGCGGATTCAACCGGTCCAAGCTGTCTCAGCGTAGCGGTTACCCGAACCAGGTCCGTCTGCGTGAGGATATGCACGCGGATGGTTCGAACTAGGGAATTTGGGGCCGCCGTCGCGTGGACTTGAGTTCCGAGCGCCGCTTTTTCGCTTCGAGACGGCGTCGCACCGAGCTCTGCGTCGGCTTGGTCCTGCGCCGCGGGGGAGGAGGCGGAGCGAGCGCCTCGCGCAAGAGGGCGGCCATGCGTTCGCGTGCCTCGGCGCGGTTGCGTACCTGCAATCGCTGGGTCGATGCGGTAACGGTAAGGACGGTGCCGTCTAGGCGGTGCTCGAGGTTGTGAAGGACGCGGTGACGCAGGGCGTCGGAAAGCGATGAGCACGTAGCGATATCGACGGAAAGCTGCACTTTGCTGTCCGTAGTATTGACGCCTTGGCCGCCTGGTCCCGACGACTTCGCGAACCGCTCCGTCAGGTCGGCGGCGACGATGACCAGACCCCCGGGGATCCCTGGGCCAGGCGCGATGGTCAGGTCGTTCATACCGCCCAGCGTAGTTAGAGTTGTTTCCGGATCAGACCCGCCGTGCGAGATCAGGGTAGTGTACGACCACTCCGTCACCGTCGACCTCCAACTCGACGTCGACTCCCCGTGTTCCGCTTTTGTATCGGACAGTTTCAGCATCGACGGAGCTGTAGTACTGGTCTGATGCGATCACCTGGAGGGACGGCATATCAATCCAAGCCATGATCAGCTGCGTTTTCGGAACCTGAGTCTCAAGCAGCGTCAAGCGACGAATAGGCATTGTGTTGGTGAGAGGGCACAGGCCGAGATCGCAATCGAGTGCGGCTTTCAGGTCGGCTGACTGGACGATACCGGGGGAGGCCAGATCTTCAGGCTGGGCGCCCTCTTCATTGGTTTCCGCCGACCACACGCCTTGTTCGGACCTAAACAGCTCGAGGCTTCGCCCCCATCCGTCGCCTTCAACGTTCACCGACACACGTTCGGTCACCCAGTTCTCCGCGGCGTGCAGCTCCCACGTGGCCTCGTATCCATCGCCGTATTGCACTCCGGAAGCGGTCAAACCGGCTCCTAAAAAATGAACTGCGGCCTCGTTCCGGATGAGGGGAGTCTCGACATGCTCCCACTTATACGTGCGCTCCATGGTGAGGATTTTACAACGCTCGATGGTGCGAAAAGGCAGGTAGCTTTCGATTTGGACCGCGTACCGAGGACGAGGCTTACCGGCAGAATGGTGTATTCAGTAAGTCCGCGACGCAGAAGAATCCCATGAATGAGAGCACGGCCCACACGGCCGTTGCCATCTGAAAATGGGTGAATCGTTTCGAATTGAGCGTGAGCAATCGCGGCTTGGATGAGAGCACCGTGCTAAGCGCCATCTAGGTAAAGGCACAGGTCTTCAACGAGGTCACGGACTAGGCGTGGGGGCGCTGGGATGAACTCGGCCCCAATGGGTGTGTGGTTACTTCCACCGGTCCAGTTTTGAATAGTGCGAAGTCCAGTGGGAATGGAGCCCTTCTCCCCCATCAACTCTCTTTGAAGCTTTTCAAGAAGCTCGATGGAGATTGTCGGTTCGGTGGCAAAGCTTTTCTCAATGGAACGCAGAACGGTAAGGTTACGGGTAACCTCTTCCGCGCTTTTCCTTAAAGCCGCGGACTTCTTCTACTTGGGCGAGTTCCGCGAGGACAACCTTATCGACGTTGGGTGCAATACCTTCAATGCGTGAGGAAGAAATAGCTTCAGAACGCATGAGCAGGCGGGCCACAGACTCCAACTGGCCTGAAGCCGCATGGCGGTTGAGCCCCAAAATATCTCGCTTGATACGCGCTGCCCGGCTGGTGCGCTTTGGGGAAAGTCCATGCCGTACTTACAAGATGGTCAGGGACATAGGCCTGAAAAGGACCTTCAGCCTTATCACGCCGGGGAATGCCGGAGCCTGATTCGGGGATCCAGCTCTCGGTAACGTAGTGGGGCATGTAGAGGCTATCCATTCGTCAAACCCCAATGAGTGGTTGGATAACTCTTATCCAACCACTCATTGGGGTTTAGGTGCTAGATAACTCTTAAACATTCGGGCTTTAAGGCTGAAATGTAGCCTCAATGAGAATGCCAATGACAATCCCATCTGACCGGCCGCGCTGACCTCGGCCAAATCCCCAGACCTCGATCCCGAAACCTCCTGGTGGGTGGTGGGGCGTCGCCAAGCGCTTGGCGACGCCGACCTGCAGGTTGCGGGTTTCAGGTCTGGGGAAATGCAGTGGAGGCTGGAAACGCCGAAGCCCGTCGCCTAAGTCAACTGCGCAATGAGAACATCAATGACAACCTCAATGAGAATTTTGTCATTGAAGCGCTCAATGTTAGCTATGGCGGCTATAGCTGCACCGCGCAGTGTTGGAGGTGGAGGAGAAGGAATGCAGTTAGTCGCGGGGCTGCAGGCGCTTGACCAGCTGGTCGTGGTGGACTGGGGCGAGGCAGCCGGCGTCCACGACGCGTCGGGCTAGCTCCTTGTCCCCCATCTTGGCCGCGAAGGCCATGCCCATGGTGATGTCGTGGTCGGGGCGGCCGATAAGTGTAATCTCATCGCCAGGTTTGATGCGGCCAGGCTCGATGATGCGCAGGTAGGAGCCACAATCGCCGCGCTCCGTGAAGGATTTGAGCCAGCCCGGCTCATCCATCCAGCCGGAGAAAGTGGCACAAGGCGTGCGCGGGATAGACACTTCAAGCACGCACTCCCCCACCTGAATTCGCTGGTTAATCAGCATGTTCGGCCAGGAAATCCCCTCGGTGGTGAGGTTTTCCCCAAAGTAGCCATCACGCAGCACGCGGTTGAGCGTGCCCTCCCAGTAATCGAGCTCCTCACGGGCGACGGCATACACGGCCTTCTCAGCGCCGCCGTGGTGGGCGTGGTCACCGATGGAATCCCCCACCACGCCGGAGCCGTCACCGTAGTTGGGCCCAGGTATCTCCAGGTCCAGGAAGGGGCGTGGCTGCTTATCGATGCCCGTGTACTCGTGTCGCCCATGCGGCTCGGGGCGGCGGACAGCGACGTTCGTGGAGATAACCTTCATGCTCACCTATTGTGGCACACCTCACGCGCTCACATGTCGCGATCGTGGAAGAGCGCCTCCGCGGTCACGAGGTCGTAGAAGAAGAGGCGGGGGGCGAGGGGGAGGACGTCAGCAAGCATGGGCATGTCCTCCTTGAGCAAGGGACTTTCCATGATGATGTCATTCGCCGCAGCGCGGGAGGCCAGGGCGAAGGCATAGGAAATATAGGGCATCCAGGCAGCGGCATTGAGCTCGTCGGCAGTGTTACCGCTGGCAAAGGCGCCCAACGCGATGAGGGTGTGGCTGACGGACATGTCAACGCCCGCGTTTTGCACCAGCGAGGCCAGTGCCGTGGCGTCCTTGCGCAGGTGCTCGATGGTGCCCAGCGCATCGAGGGCGCCGTTGTTGGCAAAGCACTCGCGCAGCGCGGCGATGCGGCCGGCCTCCCCCATCAGATCATGGACGGGCGGTGTGGGACTGTGAATGGTCGCGGCATTGAGCAGCATCGGGCGGGTCAGACCATCTGCGCCGGACTCGCGCAAGGCGGTGAGCTCGGGGTTCTCGCTGGCGGAGGGATCGAGGAGGAGATCCAGGTAGCTATCGACGCCGGACTCGGCGGCGGCCTCCAGTGGCGAGTGGAACAAGCGCGTGCGCGCAAGCGAGCGGGCTTGTTGGTTCACGCTGACGCCGGTGCGCGCCAGGGCGTGGACCGCGGCTTCCGGTTGGGCGCGCAGGCGGTCGATGGTGCTGTCGAACATCGCCTGCAGTTTCGGGTTGGGGCTGCGCTGGGAGAGCACGTGGAGCGCGCGGAAGGTGTCCCAGAGCTGCTCCGGGGTCCAGTCCTTCGAGGCGAGCGCCGCCGGTGAGCCTTCCGGTGTGATCACAATGGAGGCGCTGGAGGGGCGTGCAGGGGCGGCGAGGTTGGAGGAGGCGCGAAGCTCGCGGACGTCGACAAGCAGCGAGCCATGCTCAGCAAGCTCCGCGGGCAGTTCAAACCCCTCTTCAGTGGGAGTGAGTTGGGTAGGTGCCACGGTGGGCTCGGCCAATGGCCAGGCCCAGCCCACTAAATCTGCCTGCGGTTCTGCGTTCTGTTCAATGATGATTTCATCGCCATTGAGCAGACCACGGCTGACGAAGGGGGACTTGCGGATGGTTGCCAGCGCCGCGTAAATCAGGCTGGTGGATGCGGATGCTTCGTACTCGACAATGCGCCGCTCCAAGCTGCGGGCCTGGTGAGCCTCGCGCTCCTGAGCCGGGAGGGAGTCCAGGTAATCCTCGTAGGACAGTGTGGACCACATGAGGAAGAGCTCTGCCGTTGGCTGTTTGCGCACGGCGTTGGCCAGCGCGGCGTTGGGGACGGCGAGGCTGGTGACCGCCTGCGTGGTCTTCGAGGTGCGCGCCAGCTCCTTGATTTTCTGGCGGCCGTCGATGGTGACGAACTTCGCCAGCGGCAGCGGGCGCGGCGAGTGGACGGTGAACATATCGTCCTGATCGAGCTGGCCAGCGAAAATTACTGGCTTATCGGAGTGCTCAGTGGGTTCCAAGCCGATGCGCTTGACGCGGCTAAACAAGGCCTCGGGCCAAACATCGAATTCCAGCTCATAGCCGGCCTCACTGGCTACGACCTCGCGGCGAGAGACCTCGGTGTCCTCGAAGGTGCGCAGGCCTTTTTCCAGTGCGATGGGCTTCTTTGGCGGGGAGGCCAGCGTGTAGCTGAAGGCTGAGTGCGCGCCGAGGGCATCGATGATGCGGAAATCCATGCCGCGCGGACCGTCGTTGGTGGCGCGCATGTGGAGGCCCTCGGCGAGGGAGATGAAGCGGACGTCGACAAGCTGCTCGTCGTGCCACAGCGACACCTTGTAGCGCCCCACCCACGGGTCTTCGTAGAGGTCACCCGGGAAAGGCTCAGCGATGCCTGCGTCGAAAGTCTGCTCCGAAATCTCCTCCTGCTCGCCGCCGAGAGGCGCGTAAGTGAGATCGATGCGCCACTCCCCTTCCGCAATGAGGTGCACGCGCGGCGACTTGGTGAACACGGGCTCGTTGTCGAGGCCTCGGGCGTTGGGCAGGGTGGCGACGTCGAAGTCCCACTCGAAATCGCCGTGCTTGGCGACGTCCACCGGTTCCCTCTGCGGTACCCTCACCTGATCCGGTAGCGGTCCCACTTCCCAGCCGGCCCAGATGCCGAGTGGCTCAGCGTTCTCGAGCGTGCCCTGCGGCGCGATGAGGGTGGTGCGGTCATAGACGATGAACGGCGCCTCATCGGTGATGCCGGTGAAGGTGACGGTCTCGATGAGGTCCTCATCGCCATCGCGCAGGGTTACCTCGATGCGGGTAAAAGGCCCAGGGATGCCGACTTCCAGCGGTTCTTCGGTGGCGAATTCGCGCACCGAATGGGGGCGATCGATGAAGTGAGACTTGACCACCCACCGAGGATCAGACAGATCTGCCTCAGGATAGGTAGCCGGCAGCTCCAGCATGAGAATGTTGCTCCCCCGGCGCAGTGAAATCCGGGGACCCTGTTCGGTGAGGTCAGTGGTGACCAACGGCGTTGTGGGAAGTGAATAAATCTCCGCGCTCATTTGCTTCATCATAGGACACGGCGGGGTGGTGTTGCCATGTCGCTGGTAGGCGGCCTGACTGTCCTATCCGTAGGACAGGTGTCCTATTGATAGGACAGTTGGCTATAGTAGGGCCATGGACCCAGTACAACTCCTCAAGAAAAGCCCGCTGAGCCTGAGCGAAATCTCGCGGCGCTCGGGAGTGTCGCGAAATACGCTCAATCTGTGGTTGCGTGGGGCAGCTCAACCAAGCTTGGCCGGGTTGGAGAAGGTAATGCGCGTGCTCGGATACGAGGTTTCCGTACAGGTACACCACATGAGCGACGCCGCCGCCGCGACAGCCGCCCGAGTTCTCCTGGGGGAGCTCAGCAGCGAAGAACCAGACGTTAAAGCCTGGATTGACCGCTTTATGCAGTGGGGTGACGCTGCGGCCGTCGGTGGCAGCTACCAGGCTCTCATGGAACGGGCCGCGTGGGCCTCCAACCCCTACGGCCGCAAGGACGCTCTCCATTTTTTACCAGCGAATCCCATAACGCTTGCCTCAGCGGTTGATGCGAGCGGGCAACCATGGGCGATGTCGGGTGCCTTTGCAGCTCAACAAGTCTCGGGGCATATCGCTGGTGAAGGAGAACCTCGATCAACATTGATTTGGTGCACAAATCCAGCAGACATCGTGCCTTCATTACCCACGCGGATTCGTGCCAGTGCTGAGCCAGTATCCGGAGGGATCACCCTCGTGCCCGTCGCCGGTGAAGAGTTAACGGGCGCAAGAAAAGAGTTAGGAATACACTACGTGTCACCGCATCAGCTTGCTATTGATGTGTGCGCTGAAAACCATGCGGGAGGGGCATAGGGGATGAGAAGAGCTACGAGCCGAGTGAGCTGGGAACACCATGAGCGGCCGCACGTTTCGGAGTTGGGGACCAAGCGCGGGTTATTTCGACTCACCAAGCAACTTCCTGACTTGGTGTGGAATGCTGCCGCGCTGGAAGGAAACACGTTTACCCTCCCGGAAGTCCGCACGTTGCTCGATGCCGGACTTTTCCGTGGTGAAGGCGACGCGCAGGGGGACGGCGGTGGAGTGCGGCTCATGGATGGCGGGTTCATCCCTTTCGACCCTGCTGATGAATTGGGTGAAGCCCATGCCGATTTGCTGGTTTCCCTCCAAGGGCTTGACAACCCAGTCGAGCAAGCGTTGGCCTATTTCTGCTCAGCCACGCGTAGCCAGTTCTATTTCGATGGGAATAAGCGGACCGCCAGGCTAGTGGCGTCCGGTCTCTTGCTGAGTCATGGATACAGCGCATTGAATATTCCCTACGCGCGGCGACTGGAGTTCAACCTTGCCTCGATGAGCTCTTCCGCGCGGACGACGCCACAACGCTGATGGATTTTCTGTACGACTGCCTAGCGGAGTCCTCCCAGTAAGCGCAGTAGGCCCTCCGCTTCCGAAGCGGAGGGCCTACGTGGGGGCTGAATGCTCAGCGCATCCTTTAGTGCATAGTGCTGTAGTGCTTAGCGGAACATCTTCTGCAGAGCGGAGAAGTCAGCCTTTACCACGCCGACAGACTGCAGGAATGCGGCGATGGCGCCGAGCAGGGCAGCCACAACGCCTGCGCCCAAGAAGCCGGCGCCGACGGGGTGGCGTGGCTAAAAGGAACAGAGTTGACGACACCAGCGGACTTGTTGTGGTCAATTGCCTGCTCGGAGATTTCTTCAGGGAGTGGCCGTATGGGGACTTGCCCAGAACACTGTTGACGTCGGCAAGCACTGCGTGGACACCATAAAACGACAAACGGTGAACCCCCAGGACGTGGGATTCACCGTGGTGAATGAATGAGCGGATTAGGCCATCTGCAGGGTGGTGATGCAGGTTGCGCCCTCCTCGGAGGTGTCCAGTGGGACCTCGCCGGTCTTGCCGTCCTGCTCGATGGTGATGGTGCCCTTCTTGTCGGCCGGCAGCCAGTAGCCAATGAAGCCGTTGTCGAACGTCGTCGTGTCCTCGTTGACCAGCTCGTTTCCTTCATCATCCGTGATGGTGACGTGGATGTCTTCCTGGCTAAGCTCACCAGTGCAGGTGGTCAGGGAGTGGTTGAAGCAGTCGTGCGTACGGGAGAGGTACGGCGCAATAGAGAGGTAGAACTTGTCCTCCGGCAGCGGCAGGGAGGCCTGACCCTGTTCAGTAGCGAGGATGAGCTCGTTCGGGCGCACGGATGCGAGGAGATCGCTATTGCGCTCGTCCTTGGACTGGCGGTCCAGCTTGTCCACGATTTCCTGGCCATCCAACCCTTCGAGATCGAACTCGGCGAGGATCTCCTCGGCAGGCACCTGTTGGATGTCGGTGCTGGAAGCGGCGCTTTTCGAGGCTTCACTCGGTACGGGGCTGTCAGTAGAGCAAGAGGACAGGGTGATGGCTGCGGCGCAGGCGGCAGCAAGAGAAATGAGGCGTTTCATAAGTCTTCCGAATGGGTCCGATTGTGTTGACCCAAGCCTATACCCCACCGGGGTATCAATCAAAGAAATGAGAGAAGGATCATCTTTTTGCGGCACGCGGGATAGACTGTTCCTTATGACTGATACTGCAGGCACAACGCTGCTGCCCTGACCATCGTCGACTCCGTGGGCAACGCGCTTGCTGACGGCGACACGGTCACCATCACCAAAACCCTTAAGGTCAAGGGCGCTCAGCAGCCACTCAAGGCCGGCACCAAGGTGCGCGGCATCCGCCTCAACGTCGATGCCGGAACGGGCCAGGAAGACCACAACATTGATTGCCGGATTGATGGTTTTGGCGCGATGAAGCTCAAGCCTGCTGTGGTGAAGAAGGTTTAGTATTAGATCCCTGCGTAGGGCAGATTCGGAGGCAGTCCCCCTACCGCGAGCTAATAGCCAGCATGGCTCCGCACGACAGCTACCCTGAGTTACATGATTACCGGCGCGCTCAAAAACAACGTCGACCGCATCTGGGACACCTTCTGGTCCGGCGGCATTTCCAACCCCGTTTCCGTCATCGAGCAGTTCACCTACCTGCTCTTCATCAAGGACTTGGACGAGCGTCAGGTCCAGATTGATAAGCGCCGAGCGCTGGGAGATCCCACCGCGACGGACGACATCTTTGATGCGAGCCAGCAGGATCTGCGGTGGCGCAACCTCATCGAGGACCGTGACATCGCCCGCCGCAAGGCCATCATCATCACCAAGGTCTTCCCCTTCATTAAAGAGATGGGCGGCATAGGCTTCCAGGGACACATGGTTAACGCCTCCTTTGAGATTGAATCTGAGGCCACGCTCTCGCGCGTCATGGAGCTCATTGACCAGTTGCACTTTCCGAACAAAGACATGAAGGGCGACTTGTACGAGTACATGCTGGACAAGCTGTCTACCTCGGGCACGAATGGTCAGTTCCGTACACCCAGCCACATCATTGAGCTCCTCGTTGCGCTCATGGAGCCGAAGCCATCGCAGCGGATCATCGACCCGGCGTGTGGCACCGCAGGTTTTCTGGTTGCTGCCAATGATTGGGTTGTCCAGCATCATCGCGAGGACCTTTACAACAAGGACACGCGAACTAAGTTCATCACAAAGGGCCTGACGGGCTTCGACTTTGACAAAACCATGGTGCGCATCGCCGCAATGAACATGTTCATGCACGGTTTTGAAGAGCCCAACATCTCGCACCACGACTCCCTGCAGAAGCTACCCACAACATTTGAGGATTTCGACCTTGTCTTGGCCAACCCGCCTTTCGCGGGCAGCCTGGATAAGGACTCCATTGATCCCAAGCTCAAATCTGCGACGTTGGCCAAGAAGACGGAGATCCTCTTTGTTCACCGCTTCCTGCAGTTGCTAAAGCCTGGCGGACGCGCCGCAGTGATTGTTCCTGAAGGTGTCCTCTTCGGCTCCACCAAGGCGCACAAGGCTCTTCGTAAAATCTTGGTTGAAGATCAGCGCCTGGACGCCGTCATCAAACTTCCCTCCGGAGTGTTCAAGCCTTACTCGGGCGTCTCCACCGCTGTCTTGTGCTTTACCCGCACGGACTCCGGCGGTACTGATGAGGTGTGGTTCTATGAAGTCACTGCGGATGGCTACTCTCTGGATGACAAGCGCACTCCGCTTCTCGACGCTCCATTGCTTGGCCCCTCCCCTGCTTCCCATATCCAGGACCTTAACGATCCCGCATTCGCCGGCGCTCCCACTCCCGTCATCCTCACCGACGAGCAGCTGAAGCTCAACAACCTTCCGGACGTGGTTGCGCGCTGGCACTCCCGCACCACCGACGAGCGCGAGCGCGCCCGCACCGACTACTCCTTCACCGTGCCTAAGGAGGAGATCGCCCAAGCCGACTACGACCTCTCCATGAATCGCTACAAGGAGATCGTCCTCGAAGCACAAGAAACCCGCGACCCCATGGACATTATCGCCGAAATCGAAGAACTCGACCGCGACATCACTCAAGGCCTTGCGAACCTCAAAGCCATGCTCAGCGAGGGGAAATAACATGGCGAGCACTGCAAAGCATGACTGGCTGATGGTGCCGTTCTCGGAATCGTTTGACGATGTGACAAGGGGGCTTAAAAAGGTCCCGAAGTCTGCCTATGAAGAGGTAGGGTCAACACCCATTGTTGATCAATCGATGAACTTCATTTGTGGATATACCGATGAAATCCCGACCTTGGTATCTCCGCCCTATATCGTATTCGGTGACCATACGCGGGAATTGAAGTATATAGATTTCGCGTTTGTTCCAGGGGCCGATGGTGTTAAAGTCCTGAAGCCCGCTGAGGGAATCGACCCGAAGTTCCTTTACTACTATTTGAAGGCCCACCCTGTTCAAGATCTTGGATATTCACGGCACTTCAAGTTGCTGAAAGAGTTGACCATCCCTCTCCCTCCCCTCGACGAGCAGCGCCGCATCGCGACGATTTTGGATGAGGCGAGGGTACAGACTAATCAGTCCGACGAAGCAGGAACTCTCTTGAGCACGATGACTTCCAGTTGGTTGTCGACACGCTCGCAGAGTGTTCCGGGGGTGAAGCTTTCGGAATTGGGTACCTTCCGAGGCGGAATGACGCCTTCTAAGAAGAATCCTGAATTCTGGGGCGGTGGCGTTTACTGGTTTACAACGAAGGACTTGAAGTTTGGGGAAGTTGACGAGTCTGAAGAGCGGATAACCGATCGTGCGCTTGAGGAAACATCGGCATCGCTAATTGGAGAGCCATCCATTGCCTTTTCTCTAAGAGGAATGTCTCTTGCACACCGCTTACCAATGAGCTGCATTCCTGGCGAGGCGACAGTCAATCAAGATTTGAAGGCATTTGTACCTAACCAAAGTATGGATCGTGACGTCATTTTCCATCTGGTCAAACTTAAAGAAATGGAACTACTTTCCAAAGTTTCAACTTCGGCCCACGGCACCAAGAAATTGGACTTTCGTCACTTAAAGGAACTTGAGATTCCTGATCCTAGCGGTGAATTCGGTTTCGAAGTACGACGAGTGTTGGAACAGATTAGAGACATGCAGGAGCAGATTCGCAGAAGGCAAGCGGCTTCGGCAAAGCTCTTTCAAGTTCTATCGACCCGCGCATTCCAAGGAGAACTCTAATGGCTGTCGAAAGATGGGAAGCTTACTTGACCTCGGTGTTGGAAGCTCTTAATGCGAATGGAGCTGAGCTTCGACGTCGGGAGCTCATCGAGTTAACTGCGTCTTATGCGGGCATTACTGACGACGAGCGGCTTGAGACCATTGCGTCGGGGCAGTCGCGCTTTGAAAACCGTGTTGGGTGGGCGTTGACATTCCTTAAGAAAGCGAACGCCATTACTTCACCGGCACGGGCGCGCTTTCAAATTACAGACTTTGGCCGTGACCTTTTAAAGCGCTATCCATCCGGCTTAACGGAAAAGCAGCTGTTGGGAGAGATTGCGGGTACGGAAGCGGCGCTAACGTGGCGGGGCCGGAATCCTGGGCGTAAGGCTGGGGACGAGGTAAGCGCTGATAAGCAAAGCGTACTTCCAGAGGCTGAGAGCGAGTTAGACCCGGTAGAGCAAGTGGAAACCGGCGTGTCACGCAACAACGAATTCGTGGCTGGTGAGCTGCTGACTCGGTTGCACGACAATGAGCCGGCGTTCTTTGAACAGGCAGTGCTGGACTTGCTCATGGCCATGGGATATGGCGGAACGCAGGGCAAGGCCACGCGTACGCAGTTATCCAATGATGGTGGAATCGACGGAATTATTGACCAGGATGCGCTGGGGCTGTCTCGCATTTACGTGCAGGCTAAGCGGTATGCGTTGGATAAGAGCATCGGCCGACCGGCTATTCAGGGATTCGTGGGTGCGCTGCAGGGGGCGCAGGCGGATCGAGGGGTGTTCCTAACTACAGCGACTTTTTCAGATAAGGCGCAAGAGTATGCGGATGCGGTGTCGTCACGCGTCGTTTTAATCGACGGTGACAGGTTGGCGGAACTGATGATCCGCTACGGCGTGGGCGTGCAGGTCAAGAGGACTGTGGCGCTGGTTGAGGTGGATGAGGATTACTTCGAGTAGGTAAGGGAACTAGATATGGCTGAACCGAATGGCGAAGCAGCCGATATTTGGTCGGGTGTGTGGACGATAGGGCCTGACGCTGAGGAAATTCCAGGGGTACTGAAATATGCCCCGCTTGAGGGGTTTGAGCTGCTTTTGCCTGGGGGTGCATTTCGGGAAATGTACGAACACAAAGGGTTCGGTGAATCCAAATTCACGCCAGGAGTTGAGGTAGCCATGATCGGTCCTGCTGATGGTCATTTCCCGGCAATTTGGGGCGTAGTTGAGGGGCGCAAGGTGACCCTCTTTGATTTTGAGCTCAAAAGACAGGCAACCTACGGATTAAGGTATCAAGAGGCAGCCTATAAAGGTGATCTTCTGGTTTGGGGCGCTCACGTGAAGAGCAAAGATGAGCTTTGCATCTGTGAAGCATCTTTCGCGGCGGAGTACTTGCACCTGCTGGTTGAAGATAGTCGACGCCTTGAAGTGACGAGAGAATCTGACTCTGAGGGAAAGCGAAGCTTTACTGTTATCGGTGAGTGGGGCCCTGCGTCGGCTGTTTTAGGGAAGATTCAACTTAATGATTCGGACGCCTCGCTCAAGGTAGTGACGCACGCCCCAGTACTCGAGCACTCAAGAAAAGAATACTTTGCAACTGCCACTAACTCGGTAGCTCTTAGTCATTCTTTTTCGGAAAAAGCTAGTATTCGGCGAGTGCTCGAGATTAGTCGAGATCTGTCTCGGATTTTGACGTTAGTTCGAGGGAAAAATGCTGAAGTTTACTCAATATACTGCGCTTTGGAAGGGGAAGGTAAGACAAAAGAGTCGGTCGAGCTTATTCAATCGAGGAGGACAGCAGCGGAAATTCGAGCCAGCGGACGGCTCAGTGATGAATTCGCTTTTTTCCTCGGAATCGACGAATTTCTAACGGTTTGGAGCAAGTGGCTAGAGTTCGCCGCAGATGGCTCACGTCTGCTCGGTCTACTTATCGAGTTGAAGACTGGCCAGTCGTTTTTGGAATCAAAAATCCTGCTTAGCGGAGTTCTTGCGGAGGCTTTCCATACCCAAGTTTTTGGCACTTGCTCACCAGAATCCGAATCTAAGTTTGAGGCGCTGTTTCCCCAGGGTGAGGCCTATGAACTTAGGAAGGATAAAACAAAGCGGCCAACTTTTAAGCTCCGATTGCTCGACCTTTACATGCGTCTGCCAGAGGAGCTGAGAAATCACCTTTTGCCGGAAGGGCTTAAGCAGTGGCTCCGTTACCAAACAACAATGAGGAACAGTGTCGCGCACGCTGCACAAATAAAGGATAATGAATGGCAGGCGGCATTTGACGCACATACGTTGACCATCGCAGTGGTTGAAGCGCATGTATGGCTTATGTCAGGAGTACCTCTATCGCGCTTGCTTATGGAGTCGGGCGTGAAAGCGCAAAGCGCTGCGACCAGGATGTCACGGTTAAAGCTCTCTGAATAGTTCTCTTTGAGGTCCCGTTGTAACGTTTGGCGGGAAGATGCCTTTCGAATATTTCGAATTGCTATATGATGGTCTCATGACTGACGTACGGAATCGCCCTCATACGACACTCCCGCCGCACGACCTAGAAGCAATGCTCGACGTGAGCAGGTTCTTGGACCAGCTGGAGGGACCTGCTGCGCTTGTGGGGCCTGACGGACAGACGGTAAATCTGCCCGAAGAAGCATTTAGCGTGCTGGCAGACGTTGTCCGGGCGATGAGACAAGGAAAGGCCATTACCCTTGCGCCCGTAGACCAGTTGCTCACGACGCAGGAAGCAGCAGATTTTCTGGGCATTAGTAGGCCGACTCTGGTGAAAAAACTTGAGGACGGGTCGATAGCGTTCGAGCGTCCCTCAGGAGGCAGGCATAGGAGAGTTCGGCTCGTTGACTTACTGCAGTACCGGGATGAGCAGCGGACTGAACGTCGTAAAGCACTGCGAGAGCTAGCGTCTGAGGCCCAAGCTGCCGGGGCCTATGACGTAAATGCCGCAGACGCAGCTGACATTGCGCAGATCCTCAAGGATGCCCGTAAGGAAGTGGCAAAGAAGGCGCGGCGTGGCTAAATTTTCAGCGCTTCTTGATGCGTGCACGTTGGTGCCGATATCGCTTGCAGATACCTTCCTGTCGTTAGCGGAAGCTGGGCTTTATCGCCCACTATGGAGCGACCGGATTCTGGAGGAAACGCAGCTTGCGGTGAAAAGGATTCACCCAGAACTTTCGCCGGAGTCCGTCGAGCGGCGAATAGCCGTGATGCGAGACTTCTTTGAAGACGCCAATATCACCGACTGGGAAGTACTCGAAAGCGTAGTTTCCTTGCCAGATCCTGATGACGCGCATGTCCTGGCAGCTGCCATCCAAGGTCGGGCGGATGTCATTGTCACGTTCAACGTCAAAGACTTTCCGCGGGATGAGCTCCAGCGATTTGGCATTGATGTGCAGACACCGGATGAATTCCTGCTCAACCAACTAGATCTCGATCCAGATGAAGTCTTAGATTGCCTTGTCCGACAAGCTCATGCCTTGCGTTATCCACCCGTACAACTAAAGGAACTTCTAGGCAGTCTCGAGCGATTGAATCTCCCAGGGTTCACGTCTGAGGCTCGAAGGCATTTGTGGCGAGTGCGATAAGTGAAGCCCGATGATGGCTTTCCCGGTGTGGTGAAAGTGTTATTTTGGCATTGATGAGGCGGAATTAACCTTTAAGCTAGACGTGATGTCGGCCCGTGTTGTCAGCACCCTGTGATGTTAAAGATTTACCTAATAAAGTCGGAACACCAAAATGAATGCTCCTACTCCACCCCATGATTCCCGCGGTGCCGCTTCAGGCGGACCTACCCGCAGCAGCAATTTCGGTTTTGTGCGCTACGTCTGGCCCACGGCGTATGAGGAGTGTCTGAAGGTAGAGCGGTTCGTGGATGCGGATCCGGTGATTTCCTGCTTCTATGCGCGCAAGGTACTGGAGCGGGTGGTGAACCACATCTGGGCATTCCGGAGCTTAGGTGATACTCGGTATCTCAGCTTGGCGGAGATGACCAGGGACCGTGGTTTCCTTCAGTGCGTGAAGAACGAGACCATTCTGCGCAAGATGACCATCTTGCGTAAGAGCGGTAATGACGCCGCGCACGCCGATGACATGGAGGGCAAGCAAGCGCCGGCCACCCCGCAGAAGGCGCGGGCAGTGGTAGCGCATTTGTATGACCTTATGGCGTGGGCGGTGCGTTATCACTCGGCTAACCCGAAGGCCGCGCCGGGCCCGCAAGCGACTTTTGATACCAGCCTGCTGGGCCAGAGCGCAGCTGATGCTTCTGGCATCCACGTTGCTGGGCGCTCCCAAGCGCAGACCGCCGCGTACCTCAAGAAGCTGGCGCAGCAGGATGAGGAGCTAAAGAAAAACCGGCTGCTGCTCGATGAGGCGCGGGAAGCTGCCCGCGATGCGGAGGAGAAGCGTCTTCGTGAGGCGGCCCAGTTCGAGCTCAAGCGGCGGAGTGCGGAGGTTCGCGCGAAGGCGGATCTCGCCGATGCGCAGGAACAAGCCGAAGCAGAGCGTGCGGCTGCACAGCAGGTAGAAGAGAAGCTTGCTGCCAAAATTGAGGCGCTTGAGGCGAAGCTAGCCGAGCAGGAAGCGGCCGCGGCTGAGCGCGCCGGGGCGGGAGCACAGCCTGATGCGCCTTTGGCGATCGGTGAAGCCGAGACTCGCCGACAGCTCATTGACCCGATGCTGGAAGTGGCCGGTTTTAGTGGTGACTCCGTCACCCGGGAGCTTGAGCTACACGGCATGCCTAACACGTCCGGTGTCGGTTATGCGGACTATGTCCTGTGGGATGATGACCGCACACCGTTGGCCGTCATCGAGGCGAAGAAGTCCATGGAGTCCATGAGCGTGGGCTCCCACCAGGTGAAGCTGTACGCGGACTGCATCGAGCGCGAATACGGAATACGGCCTGTCATGTTGTGCACTAATGGTTATCACATCGACCTGATCGATGATGCGGCCAACCTTCCTGGTTCTGGTGCGGGCTATCCCGCCCGCGAGGTGGAGGGCTTCCCCACCGCGCAGCAATTGCGCCGCATGATTGGCCGGCGCACCATGCGCACCCTGTTGAGCGAGACGCCGGTAGACACGGACATTGCTGGCGGCGGCGCCCGTGCGTACCAACTCGAGGCCATCCGTGCGGTGACGGAGACGTTGGAGGCGCGGAGGCGTCGCCAAGCATTGCTGGTCATGGCAACAGGAACTGGTAAGACGCGTGTGGCCGTGGCCACCGCCAAGCTGTTGCGTCAGGCCGGCTGGGTGGGCAAGGTGCTGTTCCTGGCGGACCGCACTGCCTTGGTCAACCAGGCGCACAAGGCCTTTGTGAGCATGTACGCGGAGTCCACGCCCGTGAACCTCATCAAGAATCCTGAGCAGGTGGGTGATGTGTATGTCACCACCTACAACACGATGATGAATCTCATCGGGGATGACGGTGACAAGCCGGCAAGGTTCGGGCCTTTCGACTTTGACCTCATCATCGTGGACGAGGCTCACCGCTCCGTGTACAACCGCTTCAAGCGGATCTTGGAGTACTTCGATGCCTACGTAGTGGGGTTGACGGCGACGCCGAAGAGCGAGATTGACCATGACACGTATGCACTCTTTGAGATGGAGGATAAGACTCCGTCCTTTGAGTACGGACTTGATGAGGCCGTGGCAGACGGAAATCTTGTTCCCTTCAAGACGGCTCGGCAGGACTCGCTTTTCCTGCGGCGGGGCATGTCCTATGACGAGCTTTCCCCGGAGGAACAGCTGGCATGGGACACGTCCGACTGGGGTACCGATGAGGACGGCGGGCGCTTGGATCCGCCTGGTCAGGTTTCTTCGGCGGAGATTAACCGCTACCTGTTCAACAAGGACACCATACGCAAGGTCCTGAAAACCGTGGTGGAGAACGGGATCCGCGTGGGCGGCGACCAACTGGGCAAGACCATCATCTTCGCCCGGACTCAACGTCACGCGGAGCTCATCAAGCAAGTCTTTGACGCTACGTTCCCGGAGTATTCGCGCACTGGAGCCTCCGTGATTACCACGCACACGAAGTATGCGCAGTCGGCATTGGACGACTTCGCAGATCCGGACGGGGACGTCAACATCGCGATTTCGGTGGACATGCTTGACACCGGCGTGGACGTGCCCGAGGTGGTCAATCTTGTGTTCTTCAAACCTGTCTACTCCCCCACCAAGTTCTGGCAGATGGTGGGCCGAGGGACGCGACTGCGCCCGGACCTCTTCGGCCCGGGGATGGACAAGACGCACTTCCTCATCTTCGACTTCTGCGGCAACGTGGACGAGTTCTTTAAGGGTGAAGCCCGTGAATCGGCCACGGGCCGACCACGGTCGCTGTCGGAAAAGCTCTTTGATGCCCGCGTGGGGTTGCTTGCTCAGTTGGATAAGCACGCTACGGCCCCAGAGATGCGCGCCGAGCTTGCTGATTCCCTTCACGGCTCGGCGGCGTCTATACCGCTAGGCCACATCATGGTCCGCCCCAGCGACAAGGAACCCTTGTTGCGATACCGCGAACGCTCTGCGTGGGATGAGCTAAGTGAAGAGAAGGCTGAGCAGCTGCGCCGCCATATTGCGCACTTGCCGCTGGACACGATGAAGGACTCTGAGACAGCTAAGCGCTTTGACCTGGTGATTTTGAAGCTCCAGGTGGGGCTGCTCGACCACAGCCCGGAGTTCGCGGCACTGCGCGAACGAGTCGAGAGGATGGCGAATGACCTCATGGCCGTGAGTTCCACCATCCCCATGGTGGCCGAACGGCGGTCCTTCCTCGAGCGCGCGCTCGATCCGGAGTGGTGGAATAACGTGACGGTCGAGGACCTCGAGACCATCCGCATCGGCATGCGTTCGCTCATTCAGTTTGTGCCCAAGGGAAAGCGCAACGCCGTCACCCTCGACATCCAAGATGAGATGGGTGAGCTCACGATTGATGATGAGATGCCGGCGCGGCTGCCCGGCACCGGTTCCTACCCCACCCAACTGGAGCAACGCCTGCGCGAATTGCTGCAGGAGCATGCCAACGACCTGGCGATGATCAAATTGCGCAGTGCACGGACGCTTAACGCAGAGGACGTCGCAGCGCTGGAGGCGATGGTAGCCCAGGCAGGCGGGGGAAGTGGGGGCTCCACGGAAAGCGTCGACAAGCTGCGGGAACGCATGGGTGGAGACAGTATTCCTGCCTTCATCCGCCGCTTGGTGGGCCTTGACGAGGCGGCAGTCCGGGAGCAGTTTGCAGACCTGCTCAGTAATACGTCTTTCAATGCTGCCCAAATACGCTTTATCAAGATGCTGGTAGATGTGCTGGTTCACAACGGTGGTGTGGCCTACGAGGAGATCTTCCAGCCGCCCTTTGATGAAGAGGGTTCCGTCATCGACATTTTTCACAACAAAACCGACGTCATTGTCGATCTACGCAAGCGCCTTGAACGGATTGAAGCGACGGCGCAGGCTACCTAGTTACTACCATGCCTCAGAACAGGAATACGGTCCGGCTGGGTCTAACTGGGGAGATGTCCGTGCGGTGACTACACTGTCTAACCATGACTAACCCGAGCGATAACACCACCCACCGCTACACGCCGGAGCTCGCCGCGCAGATTGAAAGTGCCTGGCAGCAGTACTGGAAGGATAACGGCACCTTTAATGCGCCGAACCCAGTTGGGCCGCTCGCGGAGGAGGGCAAGGCGCTCCCCGCGGAGAAGATGAACATTCAGGACATGTTCCCCTACCCCTCCGGCGCGGGCCTTCACGTGGGCCACCCACTGGGCTATATCGCTACGGATACCTACGCGCGTTATCAACGCATGCTGGGTAAGAACGTCCTGCACACGCTGGGCTATGACGCCTTTGGTCTGCCGGCAGAACAGTACGCCATCCAGACGGGTACGCACCCGCGCACCACGACGGAGGCGAATATCAAGAATATGCGCCGCCAGCTGGGTCTTCTCGGCCTAGGTCATGATCCACGCCGCTCGGTGGCCTCGACTGACCCGGAGTTTTATAAGTGGACGCAGTGGATCTTCCTGCAGATTTATAACTCCTGGTTCGATGAGGAGCAGCAGAAGGCGCGCCCGATTTCTGAGCTCATCAAGGAGCTTGAGGTGGGCAAGCGCACTACCAAGGACGGCCGCTACTACGCAGATCTGAGTAAGGAAGAGCAGCGCAAGGCACTCGATGAGTTCCGCCTGGTCTACCTGTCCAACTCCACCGTGAACTGGTGCCCGGGCCTGGGCACGGTGCTGGCCAATGAGGAGGTCACCGCAGAGGGCAAGTCTGAGCGCGGTAACTTCCCGGTTTTCCGCAAGAACTTGTCGCAGTGGATGATGCGCATTACTGCCTACTCCGACCGTCTTCTCGATGACCTGGAGCTTCTGGACTGGCCGGAGAAGGTCAAGTCCATGCAGCGCAACTGGATTGGCCGCTCCCGTGGTGCGGAGGTCAGCTTCCACGCCGAGGGCTACAACATCGACGTCTTCACCACCCGCCCGGATACTCTCTTCGGCGCGGAGTACGTGGTGCTGGCTCCGGAGCACGAGCTTGTCGACGCCCTCCTCTCCCCCATCCCCTACGAGGATGATGTGGATGAGCGCTGGACCTTCGGCCACGATGATCCGAAGGAGGCCGTAGAGGCCTACCGCGCCTCCATTGCCGCGAAGTCCGACCTGGAGCGCCAGGAGAACAAGGAAAAGACGGGTGTCTTCCTGGGTACCTATGCCACCAACCCGGTCAACGGCAAGCAGGTCCCGATCTTCATCGCGGACTACGTTCTGACCGGCTATGGCACCGGTGCCATCATGGCGGTCCCAGCGCACGATACCCGTGACTACGAGTTTGCTACCGTCTTTGGCCTGCCGATTACTGAGGTAGTCGCTGGCGGCGACATCACCAAGGAGGCCTACACGGAGTCCGGCAAGGCCGTAAACTCCGCCAACGATTCCCTGGACATCAACGGCATGCCCAGGGATGAGGCCATCGCCGCCATCATCCCGTGGCTAGAGGAACAAGGAGTGGGCCACGAGAAGATCCAGTACAAGCTGCGTGATTGGCTGTTTGCCCGCCAGCGCTACTGGGGCGAGCCCTTCCCCATCGTCTATGACGAGGCCGGCCAGGCCTACCCGCTGCCGGAGTCGATGCTGCCTATCGAGCTGCCGGAGGTAGAAGACTACAAGCCGGTCTCCTTCGACCCGGATGATGCTGATTCCTCCCCGCAGCCGCCGCTGGCCAAGGCTCGCGAGTGGGTCGAGGTGGAGCTGGACCTGGGTCTTGGGGATGGCCCGCAGACCTACTACCGCGATACCAACGTCATGCCGCAGTGGGCAGGTTCTTCCTGGTATCAGCTGCGCTACATCGATCCGACGAATGACGAGATCTTCTGCGACTTGGAAAACGAGCGCTACTGGACGGGCCCGCGCCCAGAAGAGCACGGCGCTAACGACCCGGGTGGCGTTGACCTCTACGTCGGTGGCGTTGAACACGCCGTGCTGCACCTGCTCTACGCCCGCTTCTGGCACAAGGTCCTCTTCGATCTGGGCTACGTGAGCTCCAAGGAGCCCTACCGCCGCCTGTACAACCAGGGCTACATCCAGGCCTATGCGTATACCGATTCCCGCGGCGTCTACGTCCCGGCCGCGGAGGTAGTAGAACGCGATGGCGCGTTCTACTACGGGGATGAAAAGGTCAACCAGGAGTACGGCAAGATGGGCAAGTCCCTGAAGAACTCCGTGGCCCCGGATGATATTTGCCGCGACTATGGTGCCGATACCCTGCGTGTCTACGAGATGTCGATGGGCCCGCTGGATACCTCCCGCCCGTGGGCCACCAAGGACGTCGTCGGTGCGCAGCGTTTCCTGCAGCGCCTGTGGCGCCTAGCCGTCGACGAGAACTCTGGCGAGCTGTGCACGACGGACGCAGAGCTTTCCGAGGATGACTTGAAGCACCTCAACCGCACCATCGCCGGTGTGCGCGATGACTATGAGAACCTGCGCCTGAACACCGTGGTGGCCAAGCTCATTGAGTACGTGAACTACCTGACCAAGGCCTATCCGAAGGGCGCGCCGCGCGCGGCGGTGGAGCCTTTGGTCCAGCTGGTCTCCCCCGTTGCCCCGCACATCGCGGAGGAGCTGTGGAAGCGCTTCGGCCATGAGGAGACCATCACCTATGAGGCCTTCCCGGAGTTCGAAGAAAAGTACCTCGTCGACGACGAGATTGAGGTTCCGGTGCAGATCAACGGCAAGGTCAAGGCCCGCGTCATGGTGCCTGCCGACGCCGACCAAGCCACCGTCGTGGGCGTGGCAAAGAGCGATGAGCGCATCGCCGAGCTGACCGCGGGTAAGAACGTGGTCAAGGAGATTTACGTTCCGGGCCGCATGGTCAACCTCGTTGTGAAGTAACTCGCCCCAAGAAAGCGCCGTTCCTGCGGTTACTCCGGCACCGCCTCTGAGGTGCCTCAGGAACGGCCTTAGGGGCACCTCATTCACGCTGTGTTCAATCCGCGCTCTAGGCGCTCCTTGATGCCATGGATGGTGGCCACGTTGCCGTCAAAGGCGTCGAAGGGGGAACTATAGTTGTCGTAAGGTGCTCTCAAAGAGCTCCGCGACAGTGACGATTCCGTTGTGGACTAACCCGCCGATGATCTGGTTCATGAAGACCAGCTGCACCGAGTTCAGGCGTGCGCCGTCCATCATGTCCGCAAACGCGGAACGCGCCGCGGATTCGTCCAACCCGATGATGGTGCGGACTAAGCGGGGAAGGCCCACGCCGAGCTGTTCCTCCAGGGCGGGGGAGGCCGCGACTAAATTCCCCAGCTCATCGGCTAAATCCATGACCACGGCCTTGCGCGTGTCACGGTCCATGCCATTAGTAAAAGCTATCTTCTATTAAGTAGCCATATGTAATTTTCGGGGCGGCGCGACTTTTAGGGTTTAAGGCGCAAATGACGGTACGTCCAATTCTGCAGGTGGAATTCATACTCATTCCTTCTTTCAAAATTGCTGGTTGTATGCGGTTGGCGCTCCTTCTTTGAGTCCCAAACATGGACGTGCGCATTCCCTCGAGCGTGAATTTTCAAAAAATCCCTTGCCTGGTTCACCTCTCTTCGATATCCATTTCCCAGGAAGTTGTTTTTCTGAGGCTTGAGTGTCGTGAAAAACAACTCTGAAACAACTTTGCCAACAACTGTGTCTAGTTTAGAGCTCCCCTTTGTTGTGAAAAAGCAGGTCAGACAGGTTGTTGCTGGTTGTTTGCAGTTGTTTCGAGGTTGTTGTGAGTTGTTCGCGGTAGTTGTAGGCAGCGGCATGCGGCCTGGAGGGGGCTGAACCAGGGCTAATCCAGCTCTTGGTTCAGCTCCTGGCGCACCTTGGCGATGATCTCGCCGAGGAAGCCCTCGCACCCATCGGTGATGTCAGGGAACGTGGAGTCATCCTCGATGACGCCGAGCGTGAATAACAGATCGCGGGTGATGGCGTGTGTGTAGTCGTATTCCGGGTTGAACTCCCACTCCCCCCGGAATAAATGGACTAGTTCAAAGGAGAGCTGAGGAATCCCCTCCGGCTCGGCGTAGGCATAAGGGATGTTGTGCATGATGACCTGCGTGGCCCAGAGCGGATCGCTCATCGCCTTGCGGCCATATTTGGTGAGCTTGATCTGCGTCGTTGTGGTCTTGAGCCAATCCAGGTCCGTGAGGAATCCCCGCAAGTTCAGCAGCGGTTGGTGGTAGTCCTCGCGCTTGACATCATCAAAATCATTGGGGCTGTTGAGGCCCTCCTTGAGGCGGGCGACGGCCGCCTGCTTCAGGTAGCCGGCCCCGGTGAGGCGCGGAAATTCTTCGATGACCTCGAGGTATTCGCGCACCCGCTGGCCCACGTGGGCGGCGATGGCGTCATCAAGCGCCGGCAGCTCGTAGTCGGGGCGCAGCTCCGGGTAGGCCTCGTGGATTTCCGCGCGCCATTCCTCCAGCATCTCCGAGGACGGCACCGGGATGTCTTCGAAAGGAGTGGAGCGGAAAGGATCGAGGGGGAGATCCCCAGGCAGCGCGGGCTTGGTGCCGCCTTCCAGATTGGCGGCCTCCGTGCCCATGGTGGCCAGGCGCTGCGCCACGGCCGGCGGGAAGAACGTGGTGAGGCGCTGATGGATTTGGTCCAGTGTGTAGTTGGGGAAGAGCGCGAAGATGCGCTCCATGCTGTCCGTGGGTACGGCCATGTAGGCCATGGTCGCCTGGACATCGAGGCCCACCTTGAACATCGCCTCGGCGCTGCCCAGCTCACTCATGAGATCGGGGCCTTCACCGGCGATGAGGGCTGGCAGCCCCATGACCACGCGTGAGGTGTCCGCCACGCTGATGCTGATATTCCATGCGCCGTCTGAGGGGTGGTAGTGCGCTACTTCCCGGAATGTTTCGAAAAAGTCCTGGTCAATGATGGTGAGGACGTCGATCGGTGTGCCTTCTTCACCCACGAGGATGCCCGGATGGGAGGGCTCGAGGCCGAGCGCGGCGTGGACGATGATCATCATTTCGCCCACGGTGAGTTCGGCGGGGGCGGCGACGAAGCGGGACGTGGTGAAGAAGGGATTCTCCACGTCGATGCGGACGTTCCTGGCGAGGTTCATAGTGCCCGACAGTATTAGAAAACCGTGCTATTCGCGCGCCAAAGCTTCGCCCACGCGCTTGCCAGAATGGATGCAACCGCCCAGGAAGGTGCCTTCCAGCGCATTTTTGCCGTGCATGCCGCCACCGCCGAATCCGGAGGCCTCGCCGCAGGCGTAAAGACCGGGGAGGACTGAGCCATCGGGGTTGAGGCACTGGCCATCCAGGTTGGTCTCCAGCCCGCCCAGGGTCTTGCGGGTGAGGAACTTCAGGCGCACCGCGATGAGTGGGCCCTTGGTTTCATCCAGGATGCGGTGTGGGGGAGCAACGCGGATAAGCTTGTCGCCCAGGAAGCCGCGGGCAACGCGGAGGTAGTTGACCTGGGCGTCTTTGCTGAAGGGATTATCCAGCTGGGAATCACGATCTTCCAGGACTTTTCTAAGTTGGGTTACATCAATGGTGGGGGAACCCTCTGGTGCAATGCGGTTCATTCCGGCGACAAGATCCTCCAGGTTGTCTTCCACGACCCAGTCGATTCCGTTGTCCATGAAGGCTTTGACTGCCACGTGTGTGCCAGGACCTAGTTTGCCGGCGAGCTTCTTGAACTCCTTGTCCGTCAGGTCTGGGTTCTGCTCCGAGCCGGAGAAGATGAACTCCTTGTCCACGATGGCCTGGTTGAGCACGAACCAGGAGTAACCGTGCCCGGTCTGGCCAATGTGGGCCAAGGCCGCAAGGTTATCGGTGCCGGGGAAAAGGTTGGTGGGCAGGCGGTTGCCTTCGGCGTCGAGCCATAGTGCTGACGGTCCGGGGATAATACGGATGCCGTGGCCGGGCCAGATGGAATTCCAGTTGGTCATGCCCTCGGTGTATGCCCACATGCGGTCCGTGTTGACCACCGAGGCGCCCGCCTGCTGGGCGATGTCTATGCCACGGCCGTCGACATGCGCGGGAACGCCCGTGACCAGTTCCTCCGGGCATTCGCCCCAGCGCTGCGTCGGCCACATGCGGCGGACCTTGTCCAGGTTGCCGCCGATGCCGCCGGTGGCGATGACGACAGCAGAGCCGCGCAGCTCGAAGTGCTTGACCACTTCTCTCGAGCTCGCCTCACCGCGTGGCTGGCTGGTGGGGGAGAGGACGCTGCCGCGCACGCCGACGACGCGCGGGCTGCCAGCGTCGTCGTTTTCGACGACGAGCTCGTCCACGCGGTGGCGGAAATGGAATTCGACCTGGCCTTGTTCTTCTGCTTTAAGGAGCGGCTCGCGGAAGACGCGCACGACCTCCGGGCCCGTGCCCCAGGTGAGGTGGAAACGCGGGACGGAGTTGCCGTGGCCGGAGGCATCGCCCGAACCGCGCTCGGCCCAGCCGATGGTGGGTAGGACGTTGAGGCCTAGCCCTTTGAGGTACGTGCGTTTCTCATTAGCGGCAAAGCGTACGTATTCGCGGCCCCATTTCGCGCCCCAAAAATCGTGCCGGTCATCCTCGGTCACTGGGTCATAGTCGGCAGAGTTGGCCCAGTCGCGCCAGGCCAATTCTTCGGCGTCCTTGACCCGCATCATCTTCTGCTCGGGGGAGTCGACATAAAACAGCCCGCCGAGGGACCAGAAGGCCTGGCCGCCTAGGTTATTGCGGTTTTCTTGTTCGAGGAAGATGACGTGCTTTCCGCCCTTGAGGGCCTCATAGCCGGCGACCATGCCGGCGAGGCCGCTGCCGACGATGATGACGGAGCCAGTGACCAAGTTAGTTTCTTTCATGACAGTAATGATAAAAGAAACCGGACTCGATTGTGTGACTTGGCTCGCACATTATCATCTTTACGCCGAGGCTGTGCCCTCGGCGTAGGTCGTGTTCACCTTCTCCACGAGGGTCAACACATCGTAGGTCGCCACAATCTCATCCTCCTGGTTGTAGAGCACGGCATCCCAGCAGACCTCGCCGTAGTCATCGGTCACGCGCGGGGTGATGCGTTTGGCGGTCAGTTCCACGCGGATGGAATCGTCATAGGTGACCGGCGTAATGAAGCGCAGGTTCTCCAGGCCATAGTTGGCCAGGACCGGGCCCGGCGCAGGCTCCACGAAGAGGCCCGCAGCCCAGGAGACCAGCAGGTAACCGTGTGCGACGCGGCGCGGGAAGAAGGGATTGGCCGTTGCGGCCTCCTCGTCAGTGTGGGCGTAGAAGGTATCGCCGGTCTTCTCCGCGAACTCGAGGATTTCCTCGAGGGAGACGTGGCGCAGGTCGGAGGCGAACTGGTCACCGATCTGTAGCGTAGCCAGGTCCTTGCGGAAGGGGTGGGTGCCCTGGCCATTCTCCACGTCGGCGCGGGTCACGCGCTGCACGGCCGCGCCGCGGTGCCACTGGCCCGTGATGGCGGTGAGGTGATCCGGGGTGCCCTGAATAGCGGTGCGCTGCATGTAGTGCAGGATGCCACGCACACCACCCAGTTCTTCGCCGCCGCCGGCGCGACCCGGTCCGCCGTGGACGAGGTGCGGGAGGGGAGAGCCGTGGCCGGTCGAGGTCTTCGCATCATCACGGTCAAGGAAATGCAGGCGGCCGTGGTGGGCAGCAATGCCGAGTGCGTACTCGCGTGCCAGCTGCGGGTCATGCGTAATAACGGAGGCAACCAGCGAACCAGAGCCCAGGGCGGCGAGCTCGATGGCCTCGGCGGGGGAGTCGTAACCCAGGAAGGAGACGACGGGGCCGAAGGCTTCGGTGTCGTGGACCGCTGGGGTGCGATTATCGGCAAAGCGCAGGATAGTGGGGTTGAAGAACGCGCCCTCGGCCTCCTCGCCGCCGTAGACTACCTCGCCGCCGCCGGCCTTGAGCTTCTCGACGGCCTCCGCGACGTCCTGCTTCTGATCCGCGGAGACCAACGGACCCATGGTGGCGGAGGCATCGCGCGGATCGCCCACGACGACCTTGTCGCGCAGGCGTGCGCTGAGGGCTTCAATGGTGGCGTCGACAAGCGCATGCGGGACGATGGCGCGGCGGATGGCGGTACACTTCTGACCCGCCTTCGAGGTCATCTCGCCGAAGACTGCCTTGACGAAGGCCTCGAACTCCGGGGAGTCCGCGGTGACATCGGTACCCAGAATGGCAGCGTTGAGGGAGTCAGCCTCCGCGCTGAACTGGATGCCGCCCTCGATGACGTTGTGGTGTGCGCGCAGGGTATTCGCGGTATCGGCAGAGCCGGTAAAGGCCACGTGATCGCGGTAGTCCAGGTGATCCAACATGTCGCGGGCGGAGCCGGAGATGAGCTGCAGGCTGCCTTCCGGCAGGATCCCGGAATCGATCATGAGGCGAACACAAGCCGCGGTGATGTAGCCGGTCGGCGTAGCGGGCTTAACAATCGAGGGCACGCCCGCGATGAAGGCCGGGGCAAATTTCTCCAGCATGCCCCAGACGGGGAAGTTGAAGGCGTTGATCTGTACGGCTACGCCAGGGATGGAGGTGTAGATGTGGCGGCCGATGAAGGAGCCGTCCTTGGAAAAGACCTCTGCCTCGCCGTCCGGCATGACGGTGGAATTAGGCATCTCGCGGCGGCCCTTCGAGGAGAAGGTGAACATGGTGGAAATGCCGCCGTCGATATCGACGAAATTATCGCGCTTGTTGGCGCCGGCCTTGTTGGCCAGTTCGTAGAGCTCTTCGCGGTGATCCTGGAGGTAGATCGCCAGCTCCTTGAGTTTGAGGGCGCGCTCGTGGAAGGTGAGCTTCTGGAGGCCTTCGCGCCCGGTGCTGCGGGCGTAGTCGATGGCGCCGGCGATGTCGAGGCCTTCGGCGCTGACTCGAGCGATGACTTCTCCAGTGGAAGCATCGTGCACGTCAGCGACGCGTGAGGGGTTGTCCGGGGTGAGCCACTGGCCGGAGAGGTAGCTGGGGACGAGGGCTTCAGTCATAGCGAAAAGTTTGGCCTTTCCATTAGTTTCCGAACGGTTGGTCAGTAAATACAGGCTAGTATAGGCTGCGTCACATTTCTAGGATTAAGTAAGGAGTACGGCATGACCGCAGAGGTATGGAAGATTCAGTTGGGTGAGCTGGACAAGAAGATGGGTGTTGAAATCCTGGAAGAGTCGGCCCAGCGAGTGGTGGCCACCATGCCGGTCGAGGGCAATACCCAGTCCTTCGGGCTGCTCCACGGTGGGGCCATGGCGTGCCTAGCGGAGGCCGTTGGTAGCTGGGCGGCGGTGATTCACGCTTCGACGCTGGGCAAGGTCGCCGTCGGCGTGGACATCAACGCAACGCACCACGCTTCCGGGCGCGCGGGTCTGGTCACGGCGACGGCCACCGCCATCAAGCTGGGCAAGACGCTGTGCTCCCACGAGATCATCATTACAGATGACGAGGGGAGGAGGCTGTGTACGGCGCGCATCACTAACGCGCTCGTGGCGTCGAAGGACAAGAAGTAGGAGCGCTAGGAAATAGTGGAGGGGGAGTGCGGCTTATTCGGAGTAGTCGTAGAAGCCCTTGCCGGACTTGCGGCCCAGCTCCCCGCGGGCGACCATGTCGCGCATGAGCTGCGGCGGGCTAAAACGCTCACCTAGCTGGGATTCGAGGTATTCGGCGATGCCGAGGCGCACATCAAGGCCTACGATATCGGTCAGCTCCAGCGGGCCGATGGGGAACTTGTAGCCCAGCACCATGGCGTTGTCGATATCGCGCGGTGAGGCCACGCCTTCCTCCACCATGCGGATGGCCTCCAGCGCGATGGCCACGCCGAGGCGGGAGGAAGCGAAGCCGGGGGCATCCTTGACCACCACCGCGGTCTTGCCCAAGCCCTCGACCCAGTCCTTGGCGGTGTCCACGAGCGCCTCCGGCGTGGACTCGGCAACAACCACTTCCACCAGTTTGGAAGCTGGGACCGGGTTGAAGAAGTGCAGACCAATGACGTCGTTGGGGATGCTTTCTGCCAGCTGCGATACCGACAGTGAGGAGGTATTGGTGGCGACGACAGCCTCTGGGGCCGCTTCGGCGATATCCCGGAAGGCGGCCACCTTGAGATCCATCGATTCTGGAACTGCCTCAACCACGAGGTCGAAGCCGGCGAAGGCGGAGGCGGTGGTGGAAAAGCTGAGACGCTCATCCCAGGATTCGAAGGTGCCGTCCGCCCCGCGGTCGAGGGAGCCGCGGATGGCCTTGTGCACGCGCTCGCGAGCGGCGGCCACGGCGTCGTCGTTGATATCCACTACGGTCACGGACGCGCCGGCGGCGAGAAGGGCGTGCGCGATGCCCGCGCCCATACGGCCGCCGCCGAGAACGCCGACCTTGGCAGGAACCTGCAGTTCTGAGGACATGAGTTGATTCTCCTTGTGGGTGGAAGGTTTATTTCTTGCGGTCCAGGAAGGCCTGCATCCGCTCAAACTTGGCGGGGGACTCAAAAAGCACGGCCTGGGCGATGTTGTCCACCGCCGGGTGCGCTGCATCAGGCATAGAGATGAGCTGCTTAGTCAAACGCACGGCCAGTGGTTCTTGCTGGGCGATGCGCTCGGCTAGTGCCAGGGCGCCGTCGACCAGCGCATCCGGCTCGTGCAGCTCGCTGACCAGGTGATTGGCCAGCGCCTCCTCGCCGTTGAGGATGCGCCCGGCCAGCAGAATCTCCTTCGCCAGCGGGGTGCCCACGCACTCCTTGAGGCGCCAGGTGGCACCCGCGGCGGCAGCGATACCCAGGCCGGCTTCAGGCTGGCCAAACTTGGCAAAAGGAGTGGACACGCGGAAGTCGGCGGCTAAGGCCAGCTCCAATCCGCCGCCGAGGGCGTAGCCATCCACCGCTGCGATGACGGGGGCGGGCAGCGAGGCGATGCGGTGGAAGATGCCGGAATTGATGCCGCGGAGGGCGTCCTCGCGGCGGCGCTCACGAAGCTGCGCGATGTCCGCCCCGGAGGCGAAGATCCCGCGGGGGCCCTTCGGGGTATCCACGGTGCAGCCGGTGATGATGAGGATGCGGGGATCGGACTCGAGCTGCGCGCAGAGTTCGTGGAACTCCGCCACCATCTGCTCATCGATGGCATTGCGGACGGCGGGGCGGTTGAGCTTGGCGAGGACAATCTCGTCATTCTCACCGCGCGTCGAAATCTCAATGGCAGTAGTCATTTAGACCCTCTCAATCGCAATTGCGGTGCCCTGGCCCACACCCACGCACATGGTGGCGATGCCGCGGCTCAACCCGTCCGTTTCCAGGCGGTTGAGCAGGGTCAAGGTGATACGGGAACCGGAAGAACCCAGCGGGTGGCCCAGCGCGATGGCGCCGCCCCAGGTATTAACCTTGTTCTCATCCAAGCCCAGCTCGCGGATGCAAGCGATGGACTGGGAGGCAAAAGCTTCGTTGAGTTCGACGGCATCCACGCTGTCCAGCTCCCAGCCGGCGCGCTCCAGCACGTCGCGGGTAGCCGGGATGGGGCCGGTGCCCATGATCTCTGGGCGCACACCGCGTGCGGAGTTGGCCACCACGCGGGCGCGGGCGGTCAGGTTGTGCTTCTTGAGGGCCTCGTCGGAGGCGACAATGACGCAGGAGGCGCCGTCGTTCAGCGAAGAGGCGTTACCTGCTGTGGTGACGTCACCCAGGGAGGTCACCGGGCGCAGCTTGGCCAAGACCTCCATCGTGGTGCCCGGGCGGGGGCCTTCGTCGGTGTCGACGACGGTGACGTTGCCCTTGCGGTCGGTGACCTCGATGGGCACGATTTCCCTGGCAAACTTGCCGGCCTCGATGGCAGCGAGCGCGCGCTCCTGGGAACGCACTGCGAAGGAATCGGCGTCCTCGCGGCTAATACCAAAGACGTTGGCCACCTCCTCGGCGGTCTCCGGCATGGAGTAGGTCATCTTCTCCTGCTCCGCGAACTTCGGGTTGGCAAAGCGCCAGCCAATGGAGGTATCAAAAACCTGGCCTGGCTTAGCAAAAGGCTTGTTTGGCTTCTCCATGACCCAGGGGGCGCGGGACATGGATTCGACGCCACCGGCGATGACAATATCCGCCTGGCCGGACTCCACGAGGGCGGTGGCCAGGGCAATCGAGGACATGCCCGAAGCGCACAGGCGGTTGACCGTGATGCCCGGTACGGTGTCCGGGAACCCGGCGAGCAGCCAGGACATGCGAGCAACGTTGCGGTTCTCTTCGCCGGCGCCGTTAGCGTTGCCGATGATGACTTCATCCACCGCGGAGGGGTCGAGTCCGGCCTCCTCCACCGTCTTCTTGATTGCGGTGGCCATGAGGTCATCTGGGCGAACCGAGGATAGTGTGCCGCCGTAGCGGCCCACGGGGGTGCGGAAGCCGGATACCAGGTATGCAGTCATGTGATTCCTTAGCTGTGGTGGGTTAGCTGTCGTGTGTTCTAGAAGGTCTGGAGGTTTTAGCGGCCGTGGAAGACCGGCGGGCGCTTCTCGTTGAAAGCGGCGAAGCCTTCGTAGTAGTCCTCGGTATCGCAGAGCTTTCCCTGAGCGATGTTCTCGGCATCGACGCTGGACCACAGTCCGGTGCCGTTATCGCGGATGTCCTGGACCAGGGTGCGGCTGGTGAGGAAAGCTTGGGTGGCGCCGTGGGCTGCGCGCTGGGCGACGCCCTGGGTAAACTCCAGCAGCTCCTCCGCAGGTACTGCGCGGGAGAAGAGCCCCGCGCGCACTGCCTCCGCGCCGGAGATGAGGTCACCAGTGATGATGAGGTCCATCGCGCGGTGCGTTCCTAGGCGCTCGACGAAGAGGGAGTGCCCACCTGAATCGAGAGTGGCGCCCAGGTTGGCAAACGGGGAGCCGAACTTGGCGTCTTCGGCGACGTAGACGACGTCACAGGCCAAAGCGAGACCGAGGCCGACACCCAGGCAGGGGCCGTGCACGGCGGCGAAGGTGGGGGCAGGAAAGTTGTCGATCTTCTTGAGCACGGGAGTGACAACGTCCGCGAGGTAGGCAGTGGCATCGTCTTCACGCGGGTTGAGCCCCTTGATGTTACGGCCCGCGCAAAAGCCTTTGCCCTCACCGCGCAGGATGAGCGCGCGGGGCCTAAGCTCTGCGGCTTCATCGAGGGTGCGGGAGAGCTCGGCAAGGTCCTCCTCCGCGAGGGAGTTCAGGGCCTTCGGGTTGTTGAGTACGAGCTCGACGACTCCGGCTTCGGCGTCGTGGTGCAGGTCGATCATGTGTGTTTCTCCTAGGCGTCGAAGTCGAGGACGATGTTCGGGGTGGTGGGGCGCGACTGGCAGGTCAGGATGTAGCCGGCCTCGACCTCGTCGGCCTCTAAGGCGTAGTTCTCCGCCATGTCGACCTCACCCTCCACCAGCTTGGCGCGGCAGGTGCCGCATACGCCGCCGGCGCAGGCGAAGGGGACGTCGGAGCGCACGCGCAGGGTGGCGTTGAGCAGGGATTCGTTGGCAGAGACCGGGGACTCAACGGAGCCGGAGAGGCCATCGAGCTGGAAATTAATGCTGACGTTATCGCCTTCCGGATCCACCTCGACGTGGCGCCCAGCCTGGTTCTGGTCTCCGGAGGGCTTGCCGGTGGTGAACAGCTCGTAGCGCACATCCTTCTCACCGACATCACGGCTGGCCAGCTCATCGCGTACCAGCTGCACCAAGTCGAAGGGTCCGCAGAGGAACCACTCGTCGACGTTGTCGGTGCGCACCACGTTATCCAGCAGGGTCTGAAGTTTTTCAGCGTCGATGCGCCCGGAGAATAGCGGATTGACGCGCTGCTCGCGGGAGAGGACGTGGTGCACGGCAAAACGCGTGGGGAACTTGTCCTTGAGGTCACCGATCTCTTCGGCGAACATGACGTCACCGCCGCCTTTGTTGGCGAAGATGAGCTCAAAAGTGGTGTCGGGGGAGCTGTGGAGCACCGTCTGCGCAATCGCCATGATCGGCGTGATGCCGGATCCCGCAGCGATGGCCACGAGGTGCGGATTCTCGAGCTTCTCCAGCTCCTCGCGGACAGCCTCAGGATTGTTCAGACCGGTCAGGTGGGTCTTCGAGGTGAATGCGCCCTGCGGATTCATGACATCCATGGTGTCGCCGGGCTGCAGAGTGTCGTTGGCCCACGTGGAGAACACGCCACCGCGGTCGCGCTTGATGGCGACGCGCAGCACGCCGTCGCGAGGCACATCGCAGATGGAATAGGAGCGGCGGACTTCTTGGCCGTCGATAGTTGCCCGCAGCGCAACGTACTGGCCGGGGATGTAGTCATAGTCGTCCTGGAGCTCCGGAGGAATAGCGAAGGAAACCTCCACGGAGTCTGAAGTCAGGGCGCGCACCTCGGACACGGTCAGGGTGTTGAACGTGGCCTTCTTCTTTGCGGGGGCAGACGGGGTCGTGGTCATTAGTGCACCTTGAAGTAGTCGAAGGGCTCCAAACAGTCCTGGCAGTTATAGAGAGCCTTGCAGGACGTGGAACCGAATTGGGCAAGCTTACGTGTGCGGCGGGAGCCACAGTGGGGGCATTCGATGGCCGGCGGCGGTTCGAGCGTGAGCGGGATAGGACCTTCCGGCGTGGCCCGGGTTGTACCGCTGGGCGGGGCAATGCCGTAGTCCTTGAGGTTTTGCCGGCCGGTCTCCGTCATCCAATCGGTGGTCCACGCCGGGTGGAGAACGAGGTCGACACGCACCTTGGCGTAGCCGGCGTCGGTCAGCGCTGTGGTGATGTCCGTCGTGATGTGCTCCATGGCGGGGCAGCCGGAATAGGTTGGGGTAATCGTGACCACCGCAGTATCGCCTTCCAGGCGTGCATCTCGGAGAATACCAAGGTCAGCGATGGAAATAACGGGGATTTCCGGATCGGGCACCTCGGCGGTGACGTCCCACACGTGGGCGTCGTCAGGCTGCGTGGGGCGCAGCGGGTGGGACTTATCTGTGATGGACACGGTGAAACCTTGGTCCTTTCCTTTTCTCTACCAGGTCGCGCCGGGGTGCTGGCGAGCTAGGGACTGCATCTCCGCGAGGATGAAACCGCGGTGCTCGGAGAAGCGTCCGGTGCGCTGCCCGGAACGGGCTTGCTTGACCTCCGGGATAGCCAGACCTGCCTTGTCTAAGACGTAGGCGATGCGCTCATCGAACTGCTCGCGCAGGCTCGACGGCAAGACGGCGATGCCTTCTGCCGCCAGCTTCTCGTGGAGCGGGAGATCCTCGAAGAGCTCGTCAAGGTAGGGCCACATGTACATCAGGCCCTCCGTGATACGGCGGTGAGACTCCTCGGTGCCGAGGCCTAGGCGCAGAACCCATTGGTTGGCGTGGTCGACGTGGTACTCGACTTCCTTGATGGCCTTGGCTGCGATAGCCGCAATGGTTTCATCTTTCGACTCCAGCAAAGCCGTGTAGAGCCCGTATTGGTAATAGGAAAAGAGCAGCTGGCGGGCGATGGTGTAGCCGAAGTCGCCATTCTCCTGCTCGACAAGGCGGGCGGAGCGGAACTCCTCCTCATTGCGGAAGTAGGCCAAGTCATCCTCGGTCTTGCCCCATGCGGTGCCGGCATAGGTGAGGAGGAAGCGGGCATGTCCAATGAGATCGAGAGCGATATTGCCTAGGGCGATATCCTCCTCCATCTCTGGTGCCCGCGAAATCCACCAGCCCAGGCGCTGGGCCAGGATGAGGGCGTCATCGCCCAACGTGAGCGCATAGCGCGCCGTGTCCTCGGGTGCGACTGCGCCGGAGGCGGCGATGTCTTCTGCGGTGATGCCGTTGCCCTGCGATTGCTTGGTCGCAGAATCGGCGGCTGCAAATCCGGTCACAGGTGCGGCACTCCTTCCGACTTGTCGTAGTACGTGGCGTGGCGGTAGCTCTTACCTTGCGGGGACTCGAAGAATCCGCCCTTGGAATCAGGGTCGGAAGAGGCAATGGCCTCGCTGGGTACGACCCAGACGGAGGTGCCTTCGTTGCGGCGGGTGTAGAGGTCACGGGCGTTGCGCAGGGCCATCGTGGCATCCGGTGCGTGGAGCGAGCCGGCGTGGACGTGAGAAAGGCCGCGGGAGGAACGTACGAAGACCTCCCACATGGGCCAGTTAGAGCTAGACATGGAATCTTCCTTAAGGTCTCGAAACTGGTTGGGCAGTGTGCTTAGGCGTTAAGCAATGAGCGAGCTATCAGCCGAGTGGTGCTTCTCGGCGTAGGCTGCGGCAGCCTCACGGACCCAGGCGCCATCGGCATGCGCTTGGCGGCGACGCTGCATCCTCTGCACGTTGCAGGGACCCTCGCCCTTAATGACGGCCTTGAACTCGGACCAGTCAAGCTCACCAAAGTCATAGTGGCCGCGCTCCTCGTTCCACTTCAGGTCTGGGTCCTCGAAGTGCAGGCCAAGGGCCTCGGCCTGTGGAACGATCATGTCCACGAAGCGCTGGCGCAGCTCATCGTTGGAGAAGCGCTTGATGTTCCATGCCATGGACTGCTTGGAGTTGGGTGAGTCATCATCCGGCGGGCCGAACATCTGCAGTGCCGGGCCGTAGAAACGGTTGATGGCTTCCTGAGCCATCTGCTTCTGCTCGGGGGATCCGTGGGACAGCTCGTAGAGGATCTCCCAGCCTTGACGCTGGTGGAAGGACTCTTCCTTACAGATGCGCACCATGGCTCGGCCGTAGGGAGCATAAGAGGCGCGGCAGAGCGGCACTTGGTTGCAGATGGCAGCACCATCCACCAACCAGCCGATGGCTCCGATGTCGGCCCACGTGCGCGCCGGGTAGTTGAAGATCGAGGAGTACTTGGCGGTGCCGTCGAGCAGCTGCTGTACCAGCTCGTCGCGCGAGGTGCCCAAGGTCTCCGCAGCGGAGTAGAGGTAAAGACCGTGGCCGGCCTCATCCTGCACCTTGGCCATGAGGATGGCCTTGCGCTTGAGTGAAGGCGCGCGGCTGATCCAGTTGGCCTCCGGCTGCATGCCGATAATTTCGGAGTGCGCGTGTTGGGAAATCTGGCGCGTCAAAGTCTTGCGGTAAGCAGCCGGCATCCAGTCGGTGGGCTCGATGCGGGAGTCTTCGGCGATGAGCTCGTCGAAGCGCTGCTGTGCTTGTGCTTCATCCGCGGCCGGAACGGCGGTGAGTGTTTTTTCTGATGGGGTCATGGGAGGAATCGTTCCCTCTCTACTCAGTGTCGGCTGGGTGATACTTACTGACTGGTTGGTCAGTATATGGGCCATGTGTGAGCTATGTCAACCACGTTTGTGAGCTGCGCCCTACTTTGTGCGATTCTCGGGCTTGGTGGGCAAGACGCGGAACGTGCCGCGGAACTCGGCAATGGGCTTGCCTTTAATGCTGAGGGTGACGTCGACGACGCCATTGCGGCCCCAGGCTTGGCGGGTAATTCCGACCCCGTCAACGACGTCACCTTCGAAGGCGGGGGCGATGTAGTGGATCGAGTTGTGCGCGGCCACGGCCAAGTCGCCGCCGGCATTGCAGGCGCCGGCGAAGATGGAATCGGCGAACATGTACAAATAGCCGCCTTGTGCCGTACCGTGCCCATTGCACATTTCAGGGCGGATGGTGAAGTGGCCTTCACACCTGCCGAGGTTCAGCGCGGTAATTTTCGCACCAATTTCCGCAGTGGCGCGGTCGTCATCGAACATGGCGCGTACGTGGCTGAACTCGGGACCTTCGGCGACGCCGGGGGCGAGGATGGGGTGCTCGGTGCTCATGGGAAATCCTCCTTGGGAAGGGTCTTCCGCAGTGCTGCCGAGGGAGCGAAAAGGGGTGTGGTGGCTCACTAGTCTAACGGTGCTCGGGGCTCTCTGCTTGAATGGACTGCGTGAAGAATGAGAAATCCGCTGTCCAGGGCGCGGCCCGTGGCCGCCCCGGCTACTCCCGTGAAGATGTCATTCGTGCAGCCGTTCGTGCTTTTACTGCCCGCGGCTACGACGCCACGTCGATGGATAACGTGGCGAGCGAATTGGGGATTTCCAAGTCTGCGCTGTATCACCACATCTCGTCGAAAGAAGAGATCTTGGAACTGACGGTAGTGCAGGCGCTCAGCCGTTTGGAGGCGGTCGCGGAAGAGATGGCCGCGGCCGATGTGTCGGCGGGGGAGAGGGTCCGCGGGCTGTTGCGTGGCTCGATTGAGGTGCTGTGCTCCGACCCGAAGTCTGTTGCACTCTTGCTCCGTTTAAGGGGTAACTCCGAGGTGGAGCGGAGTGCGTTGGAGCGCCGCCGTACGCTGACGCGTTCCGTGGTTCCGCTGGTGGAGGCTGCTCAGGAGGAGGGGGCTATCCGCTCCGACATTGAGGCTCCGCTGTTGACCCGCATGATTTTCGGAATGATCAACTCCACGTCCGATTGGTATGAGCCGGAGGGGCGGCTTGATGCCGAGGAGCTGGCCAGCACCTTTGAGCGTGTTGTTTTTGGCGGCCTAGCTCCGCAAGCGATGGGCTAGTCGCGATGGGCGAGTAACTGATCGGCTAGTCGGAGGCGAGCGTTTCGCTCCGCCGTTGGGGCTCCATATGGGGGTGGGGGCTTCTTTTGGCTGTGAAACCGCCGTGGCCTGCGATGATGTGTTGCGCATCAAAAACTTAGCCTAATTGTGTTGTCTATCACCACACTGGCCTGTAGTGTACGTCACAAGACTTACCCAACCGAACGGTAAGTAAGTTTCGCACATGTTGTGCGTTGTCCCAGCTAACCAACTTCTTGCAGCACTTTCGATGGAGCTTGAGGGGTGTGGAGTTTCCCTCTCCTCGAAATGAAAGGCAAATGACGTGACCGCAACGTTTGACATTTTCTCTGACCACCACGGCCCGCAGATGGGCATTGAGTACGCCTCTCGCGATGAGATCATCGCGCTGCAGACCGCGCGCGCGAAGAACGAGCTTCGCCACGCGTACTACAACGTCCCGCACTACCGCCGCGCGTTTGATGAGAAGGGCGTTCACCCGGATGACTTCAAGGAACTCTCGGACTTTGCGTTGTTCCCGTTCACCGACAAGGAAACCCTTCGTGCGGAGTACCCCTTCGGAATGTTTGCCGTAGGCCAGAACCAAATCTCCCGTATCCACGCTTCTTCCGGCACCACGGGTCGCCCGACCGTCGTGGGATACACCGAGAATGACGTGCGTATTTGGGCCGAGCTCGTCGCCCGCTCGCTGCGGGCAGGCGGCCTGCGCAAGAGCGATAAGGTCCAGATCACCTTCGGCTATGGCCTCTTTACCGGCGGCCTGGGTGCCCACTATGGTGTCGAGGCCCTAGGAGCCACGGCGATTCCGACCTCCGGTGGTCAGACGGAACGCCAGATCCAGATCATGCAGGACTTCCAGCCGGACGCAATCCTGGGTACGCCGTCCTACGTACTCAACCTCCTCGACCGCATGCGCAAGGAGGGCCTAGATCCGCGCGAATCCTCCCTGCGCGCCGGCGTTTTTGGCGCCGAGCCGTGGAGCGAAGGTATGCGTCGCGAGCTCGAGGAGGGCTTCGGTATTACGGCCACCGATATCTACGGCCTCTCCGAGGTGATGGGCCCTGGCGTGGCTCAGGAGTGTGTGGAGACCAAGGACGGTCTGACCGTCTGGGAGGACCACTTCTATCCAGAGATCATCGATCCGGAGACCATGCAGCCGGTTCCGGACGGTGAGTACGGTGAGCTGGTTATCTCCTCCCTGACCAAGGAAGCCTTCCCGATCATCCGCTACCGCACCCATGACATCACCCGCCTGCTCCCAGGCACCGCGCGGTCGATGCGCCGCATCGACCGCATCTCCGCCCGTAACGATGACATGATCATCCTGCGCGGCGTGAACTGCTTCCCGTCGCAGTTCGAGGAGATCATCACCGAGGACCGTCTGCTTCGTCCGCGCTACCAGTGCGTGCTGAGCAAGCGCGGCCGCATGGACCACCTCACCCTAGTGGTTGAGCACTCCTCGGACGCGACCCCCGATCAGATCGACGCTTCTGCCCAGTGGTTGAAGAAACAGATTAAGGAGCGCATCGGCATCAGCGTTGGCGTCGAGATTACTGACCACGTTGATTGCGGTGAGGGCAAGGCCAAGAGGATCGTCGACAACCGCGATCAATAGACCGCTCTCGGTTCTTCGGGCGTGCCCAGCTCACTATTTGTCTCCTTAGTTCACTGGCTTTAACTGTATCCGCCGTGCTTCTGCACCCATAGAGAAAAGACTTCCACTATGTCTGCACCAGTCACCCAACAGCCTGCCCAAGGGCCGGGAATTACCACAGAGCACAAGCGCGTGCTCGCCGGATCGATGGTCGGCACCACCATTGAGTGGTTCGACTTCTTCATCTATGCCCAGGCCGCCGGCCTGATCTTTGCCACCCAGTACTTCGATCCGGTCTCCAATGAAAGCGCTTCGCTCGCGCAGATCATTTCCTGGGCGTCACTGGGTATCTCCTTCCTCTTCCGCCCCCTCGGCGCCATCCTGGCCGGTCACTTGGGTGACAGGCTCGGGCGCAAGCCGGTCCTCGTCGTCACGTTGGTCGGCATGGGCCTGGCCACCATGCTGATGGGCGTGCTGCCCACCTACGCCTCCATTGGCATGGCAGCGCCTATCTTGTTAGTGGTCTTGCGCATCCTTCAGGGCCTCTCCGCCGGCGGCGAATGGGGTGGTGCGGCGATGCTGGCCGTTGAGCACGCCCCGCAGGGCAAGCGCGGACTGTTTGGTGCTTTCCCGCAGGTAGGAGTGCCCCTCGGCATGTTCCTAGCCACCATCTTTATGCTGGTGCTCTCCGCCGTCCTGACCCCGGAGCAGTTCCTCGCATGGGGCTGGCGTATCCCGTTCCTGTCCTCCGTCGTGCTCATTCTTCTGGGCTACCTGATCCGCCGGGCGGTGGAAGAGTCCCCGGCCTTCGCGGAAATGGAGGAGCTGAAGGAAAAGTCCACCGCACCGCTCGCGGTCCTGTTCAAGGGGCACCTGGGAACCGTCATTAAGTGTGCGCTCATCTTTGCCGCCAACAACGCTATTGGTTACTTCGTCATCGCCTACTTCACCGCTTATGGCACGAAGGTGGTGGGTTATACACGCCCTCAGGCCCTCGCGGTAGCCTTGGTTGCGTCGATCGGCTGGTTCATTGGAACGCTGTACTTTGGCCACTTCTCCGACAAGGTTGGGCGCCGCACGACGTTTATTGGCGGCTACGTTGTCTTGGCGCTGTACATCACCCCGGTGTTCTTGGCGGTAGATTCGGGCAACGTCATGCTTTTCGGTGCAGCTGTGTTCCTGCTGGGCGTCATCTTGGGCGCGAGCTACGGCCCGCAATCAGCGATGTACGCGGAGATGTTCCCGGTTAAAGTGCGCCTGTCGGGCGTGTCCATCGGCTATGCCTTCGGTTCCATTATCGGTGGCGCCTTCGCCCCAATGATTGCGGAGATGCTCTACTCCAAGTTCGAGACTTCCATGGCCATCGCTGCTTATGGCATTGTGATTTCTATCGTCTCCCTTATTGGTGTGCTCGCCGTTCCCAAGGGGATTCAGAACCGCGATCTGCACGTCTAGTCGCGTCACATCCTTTTCTGCCCTTTACCCTTCATCGCTCAGCCTCCTTCCGGATTCATCGTTGCGGACAGGTGCTAGGCGTTGAGGGGCAGTAGTGGTTTTGGGGTCCTAGCCATGGGGTTTAGGCAGGAGTAATGATCTAGAAATAAATATTCAAAACGGTACCTATAGGTTGGCAGTTAGGCTATGCTTCTCGCTAATACTCGTCGTACGCGGCCCGTATAAACAATTCCTAGGGTCTCGCCGTGCGCGATATTTGCTCAAGAAGAAAGTTCTCTCATGACCACATCAACCCCGCATAAGACTCGCTCGACACGCGATACTTTTAATACGCGCTTTGTCTTCCTCATGGCCGCCATCGGATCCGCCGTTGGCCTAGGTAATATCTGGCGCTTCCCCTACGTTGCTTATGACAACGGTGGCGGCGCCTTCCTCATCCCGTACATGGTTGCCTTGCTCACCGCCGGTATTCCTATCCTGTGGTTCGACTTGGCCATTGGTCACCGCTTCCGTGGTTCTGCACCGCTAGCATTCCGCCGTATCAGCAGCCGCTGGGAGGGAATCGGTTGGTTCAAGGTAGGCGTGAACTTCTTCATTGCCATCTACTACGCTGCCATCATTGCCTGGGCGGCGCTCTACACCATCAAGTCTGTGAACCAGGCGTGGGGCGAGGATCCATCAACGTACTTTATGAGCGACTTCCTCCAAGCAAACCCGGAGGCAACCTACTCGGGCCACGTCGTCCCCGCCATTCTCGGCGTCATGATCCTCGTGTGGATCGTCTGCATCGCCACGTTGGCCACGAGCATCAACAAGGGCATCGGTAAGCTGACCTCCATTTTCCTGCCGGTCCTGGCCGTCATGTTCATCATTCTGGTGATCCGCGCCTTCTTCCTCGACGGCGCCGCCGAGGGTCTCAACGCCTTCTTCACTCCGGATTGGTCCGTGCTGAGCAACCCATCGGTGTGGATCGCCGCCTATGGGCAGATTTTCTTCTCCCTGTCCATTGGCTTCGGCATCATGATCACCTACGCCTCCTACCTCAAGCCGCGCACCAACCTCACCAATACGGGTCTGGTTACCGCCTTTGCAAACTCCTCCTTCGAGGTTCTCGCCGGCATCGGCGTTTTCGCCACCCTGGGCTACATGGCTGCCCAGCAGGGCGTGGCCGTGGATGAGGTGGTGTCCTCCGGTATCGGCCTGGCCTTCATCGCTTTCCCGACGATCATCAACCTCATGCCGCTCGGCGGACTGTTTGGTGTCCTCTTCTTCGGCTCCCTCTTCCTGGCTGGTGTGACCTCGCTGATTTCTATCATGGAGGTCGTCGTCTCTGCTGTGGCAGATAAGTTCAACGTCTCTCGCCGCGTTTCTGCCATCACCGTTGGCGGCACCATGGCGGTCGTGTCCTGCTTCCTGTTCTCCACCTCCTCGGGCCTGGTCACCCTGGACATCATGGATAAGTTCACCAACAACCTGGGCATCGTCTTCGGCTCCATCTGCGCCCTGGTGGTCGTCGGCTGGGTCACCGGTCGCCGCCGCGAGATCCAGCAGCACCTCAACGCCGTCTCGCACTTCAAGGTCGGTGGCTTCTGGCAGTTCCTGACCTTCATCGCCACCCCGCTGCTGCTCGTCTACTTCTTGGTCAACGAGATCATCACGATTGCCCGCGATGGCTATGAGGGCTACTCCTCCACCCAGATTGGGCTCTTCGGCTGGGCAGTGCTGGGCGTCATCCTGCTCGCCAGCTTCGTCATGCCGCTGGTGGCCTTCCGCGGCAACAAGTACCTGGACGGAATGGAGACCTCGGACTACGGCGTTCCTGTGGGCGGCCGCCCGGCCGGCACACCGAACCCGCTTGCCACGGGTAAGCCTGCCGCACCGATCACGGACGACAAGTAACGGCTATTAAGAAAGGAGAACGACAATGACTACAAGCGCAATCCTGCTCTTCATTCTCTTCGTCGTCGTCATCTGGGGCGGACTGGTGGTGTCTTCCATCTGGCTGGCTCGCAGCGACGATAACACCACGGGCGAGCTGGGTGATACCCCCGGCACTGACGACGAATCCCTGTCGCACCGCGTACACCACTAAAAGGGAGCGGGCGGCACACCGCTGCCCAGATTAAATCTGTCCCAGCCTATATCGCGACCACCGTGCGCCCATGTCGGGAGCCCGCGCGGAGCTCTTGAGCGGCGGTGGTAACATCAGCCAGCGGAACCGTTTCGGTAATAGAGTTCAGCATGTCGAGGTCGAGGTGTTCGTCGAGAAGCTGCCAGGCCTCCTCGCGCACCTCGCGGGGCGCGTCGACCGAATTGCCGCCGGCCAGCACGATGCCGCGCAAAATGAACGGCAGCACCGAAGCGGGAAGGTCCGGGCCGGCTGCCATGCCGGTGGCCGCAACCACACCACCCCAACGCACCTGCGCCAGCACATTCGCTAGGACGGTGGAGCCGGCGGTGTCAATGGCGCCGTCGTACAGCGCCTTCTGCAGCGGACGGCCGGTCTCAGACAGCGCTGCGCGGTCGAGCACGTGATCCGCGCCGAGTGAGGTGAGGTAGTCCGACTGGGATTCCACGCGGCCGGTGACGGCGGTGACCTCGTAGCCGGAAGACTTGAGCAGCTGGACCGCGATGGAGCCCACGCCTCCGGTGGCGCCGGTCACCAAGACATGGCCCTGCGTGGTGCCGTGCGTGCGCAGCTGGTTCACGCAGATAGCGGCGGTGTATCCGGCCGTGCCGATGGCGGCGGCATCGTGAGCGCTGAAGCGTTGGGGCACGGGGATGGTGGCTTCAGCGTTGACGCGCTGGCGGGTGGTGTAGCCGCCATGGCGGAATTCGCCCAAGCCATCGCCGCAGGAGACGACAAGCTGGCCGGGGTCCAGGCGAGAATCAGAAGTCTCCGACACAGTGCCCACGACATCGATGCCGGGGACGAGGGGATTGATGCGCATGACCCCTTTATCGCCCTCCAAGGCCATGGCGTCCTTGTAATTGAGGGAAGAAAACTGCACATCCACGACCGTGTCGCCTTCCCCGAGCAGGGGCTGTTCTTGGAAGGAATGGGTTACTCCGGAATCCGCGCGGGTGACAATGAGTGTGCTCATGGGCACTATCGTACAGAGGATGTGAAGCAGCGTTTTCTGGCTTTTGCTTCAGCTGGCTTCCAGAGAACATAGTTAGGGTGAAGCGCATGACTGGGATAGAAGCTCAACACCCGCGCAATAGACTGCGGCCCGCGCCGGATTCATATCCGCACCTGCGTCGTGATTCCTTCCTGGTCACGGCCCTGTCCTTGGTGGTCGTGATGTTGGCGACGGTGGGCAAACCCTTTATGGATATCCCCGGCGTGGTGGATGGTTCCGCACATGCGGTACGCCAGGTTAATACACAGCTCTTTGGTGGTTTTGAGAACGCCTCCGTGTGGTACGGCGCGTGGACCGATCTGATAGGAAACATCGCTCTTTTCATGCCGCTGGGCGCGGCGATCTACGTGGCCGGGCGCGACCGTGCCAGGATTCGCTGGGGCCTGGGCGGGGCGATGCTGATCGGCCTCGTAGTCAGCCTCTGCATTGAAAGCGCCCAGTACATCTTTGCCCTGGGCTTTAGCGATGTCGATGACCTTCTCTACAACACCGTGGGCTCTGTTTTCGGCGCCGCACTCATGGCGCGTATGGGGCGCGAAGAACAGATGAAGATCCTGCGCCGCCTAGGTTTTCTCCTTGCGCTGGCAGCGGTGGTGCTCCTCGCCATGGTGGCGTTGTAGCGCCTAGTGGGTAGAGCGAACGAGCTTGGCGACGTCCCCTGCTACCTGCCGCGCATAGGGTGACACACCAGTAATCGTGGCCGAGCCCGGACCAGTCCACGAGCCATAGCCCACGGGGAAGAAACCTTCCACCGTGGGCTTTCCTTCTGCCAACAGCCCAGGGAACGGGCGTAGCGCTGGGCGGAAGCCGGTGGCCCAGATGAGGTCGCTGAAGCCCTGCTCGGTGAGTTCATTGAGGGAATCGAACATTGGGGTAGTGCCCAACAGCCCGCTATCCCGGGCCTTGAGGACGGGCGGAACCATGACGATATCGCCGAGCTCCGACTCCGATCCGGGATCGGGCTCCCCCTTTGCTAAGGCGAGCATACGCTGCCGGTTGCGGCTAAAGAGCACGCGGCCATCCACGTCATCCGGCATCCACCGCGGCGGATGCGTGGTAAACCACGTGGTGTCCACGCCTTCCAAGGCAAGCTCGGCGGCGATTTGGGCACCCGAGTTGCCTGCGCCCACGACGGCGACGCGCTGGGTTTCTGGCTGCGTTCCGGGGAGAAACGGCGCAGGGCCGGGGTAGTTCGCCGTGTGCCATTGGCGGCCAGCAAATTCACCGGGGTAGAAGGGGATGAACGGCGCGGACCACGTGCCCGTCGCGGCCACGACGGTGCGGGAGCGGAACTCACCGTGAGTGGTGAGAAGGCGGAAGAAGGGGTCGTCGTCAAGCACGCGCTCTGCCGCCACCCCGTGCCGGACCGGCAGGTCATAGCGCTGCTCATAACGGGTGAGGTAGTCCACCACATGGGAAGCCGGCGGGAAACCCGGGTAAGAAGGCATGGGCCAGCCGGGCAGCGTGGAGGATTGGGCATCGCTAAAGAGCGTGAGTGAGTCCCACACGTGCTGCCAGGCCCCGCCGGGGGAGGAGTTGGCATCGAGGATGAGGAAATCGAGCTTCTGACGGCGCAGGTAATAGCCGGTGGCCAGGCCGGATTGGCCGCCACCCACGACGATGCAATCGTACGTATGCATTTATTGGATGAGCTTCCGTTCGCGGGCAGCGGAGACGGCCGCCGTGCGGGTTTCTACGCCCAGCTTTTGATAGACGTGAATCAAGTGGGTCTTGACCGTGGCCTCGGAGATGAAGAGCTGCTGGGCAATTTGCTTGTTGGAAGCGCCTGTGGACAGCGCCTGCAGGATCTCCAGCTCGCGCGCGGACAGCGCGGTCTCCGGTTGCGCCAAGCGCTCCGCTAGGAGGTTGGTGACCTCAGGGGCCAAGGTGCGCTTGCCCGCGGCCGTGTCGAGCACCGCGGTGTGAAGCGTTTCTTCGGGGGCGTCCTTGAGCAGATAGCCTAATGCGCCGGCCTCCACGGCGGCCAGAATATCCGCCTGTGTGTCATAGGTGGTGAGGATGAGCACCGGTGGCCCATCGAGCTCGCGCACGCGCCGGGTGGCGGCGATGCCATCGACGTCTGGCATCTGAATATCGCAGACAACCACATCGATGTGGGGAACATCAGCATCCGTCAGCTGCTCGACGGTCGAGCCGTCGGAGCCTTCCAGTACCACCTCGATGTCGGGGAAGGCGTTAAGAATCGCGCGCAGCCCGGCGCGGACCACGGGGTGATCATCGATGAGCATCACGTTGACCATTGCTGCTGCTTCCTGTTGGGATTCGCACCGCGAGCGCGGTGCCGGCGGGTGAAGATTCTACCTGGACGCTGCCGCCGACGCTGCGAACACGCTGCTCCAGGCCGGTCAGCCCGAAGCCACGTGGCCCTTCGATGCCGCGGCCGTCGTCGACCACATCGAGGATGATTCCATCCTCGAAAGAGCCGAGGGTGACCACGGCCTTGTCGGCATCGGCGTGTTTCATGACGTTGGTCAGCCCTTCCCGCGCGGCGCGCAAGATGACGTGGGAAAACTCGGTGGGGACGTCGGCGCTTCCGGTGAGCTTGAGCCCGAAGCGGGTGCGCAGCCCCAGGCCCTTAGCTTGGGCTTGGAGCTCATCCACGAGGGAGCGCAGTTCCGCGTCGAGGGAGGAGGCAGGGGCTGCGAGCTCTTTGACGAAGCGCCGAGCCTCGGCCAGATTATCCTGGGCCACCTTTTCAATGAGTGCGAGCTGCTCGGTCACGTCCTGTTGCGCGGACGTGTTCTTGGCGGCGCGGCTGAGCAGGACGATGGAGGACAGCCCCTGTGCCACGGTGTCGTGGATTTCGCGGGAGAGCCGCTCCCGTTCCTCAAGGCGCCCGGCTTGGTGCTCGCTGGCCGCCAGCTCCTCCTGGGTCTCACGCAGCTGCTTGGCGACGGCCGCGTGGTGCGCCGCCTCCGCCTGAACCCGGCGGGCGGCGTGGTAGACGGCCACGGCGAAACAGGTGCCAATGAACGGCCCGATGGCCGCGGCCGCGGTCCAGAATTGCGGGTGGATCCACGCGGGGACGAAGGCGGCGACGGCCCACAGCACCACGCTGGCGACGATTCCTGGCCAGAAGGGAAGCGCATGGATAAAGACGAAGACCAGCGGGAACTCGAGCCACATGAAGTCTTGGGCGTGCACCATAAGCCCGATCCACAGCAGGCACAGGGCGGCGAGCCACAGCGTGGTGGGGACGGGGCGGGTGATGGTGCGAGAGCCGAAGATGGCAAACCCCGTGTAGACCACTGCGAGTGCGATGGAGAGGCCGAGGGCGCGGGCGTCGAGACGGCCATCGGCCCATGCGCGCAGCACTCCAAACACGAGGAGAAAACCGAACATGGTGTGCAGTCCCACGGTCCACAGTTTGTTGCTCATCATCACGGCAGTCCAGCTTATCCGCTGGCTGGTCGAGGGCGAATCAACCAACTGGTTGAGTGGAGGTTCAACTGGCTACCCGATTACTTTCAGCGCACGCACACGCAGGATTAATAGTATGTTCCTGGCATTAAGAGAGATAGTCACCGCCCGCGGTCGGTTCTTCCTGATCGGCGGCGTCGTGGCTCTAATTACGTTGTTGCTCGTTATGTTGTCCGGCCTGACCCAAGGCCTGTCCAAGCAGAATACTTCCGCCCTTGAGGCACTCGGGGAGCAGACTCCGAACGTGACCTTCTCGACGGAGGACCCCTCCTTCACCGAGTCGGAGATCTTTGCCGAGGATGTGCCTGCCTCTGGCATTCCGCTCGGTACTTCGCAGACCAAGCTGGAGGGCCACGGCGGCGTGGCGGTCTTCGGCCTGCCCGAAGGTACCCAGATTCCTGGCTCCAGCACCGTGATTCCGGAGGAAGGCATGGTCTTGAGCCAATCCATCGATGAAGAGATGAACGCGCCCTCCCGGGGCACCCTCGGCGGTGTGGATTTGGACGTCACCGCGGTGGTTGAGGATGAGTACTACTCCCACTCCCCGGTGGTGTGGGTCTCTACCGAAACCTGGCAGCAGGTCTCCCATTCTCCTGAGGACATGGTGGGCGTAGCCGTGTTGACCCCGGAGCCGACCGATACCTCCGTGTCCATGAGCAAGGCCCTGTCCGGTCTTCCGGCTTATAGCTCGGAGCGCGGTTCGCTGCTGACCATGCAAGCCTTCCTCTATGGGATTTCCGCGCTGGTCACCATCGCTTTCCTGAGTATCTGGACTATCCAGCGCACCCGTGACCTGTCCATCCTGCGCGCCCTTGGCGCCAGCGTGAAGTACCTGCTCAAGGATGCCATCGCGCAGGCCGCCATCATCCTGGCGATTGGCGTGGGGGTCGGCGCGCTCGTCGGCTGGCTGCTGGGCCTTGCCGCCCAGGGCGCTGTGCCCTTCGAGGTCTCCGCCATGACCGTCATCGTCCCCGCACTCGGCATTTGGCTGCTCGGTATCGCCGGTGCCTTTCTTGCCACCCGCCGCGTATCCAAAATCAATCCGCTTGACGCCCTAGGAGGCAACGCCTAATGACTACCACTGCTTCTGCCCCTGCACTGTCCCTTCGCGATGTCGTGGTGACCTACCCGGATGGTGAGTCCCGCGTCACAGCGCTGGATAATGTCAGCCTGGACGTCAAGCCGGGCGAGCTCACCGCCGTCATCGGTGAGTCTGGGTCCGGCAAGTCGACCCTGCTTTCCGTAGCCGCCGGCCTCATTGAGCCGGACTCCGGCACCGTGGAGCGAACTGGCTCCCGCGGGCTCATCTTCCAGCAAGCAAACCTGCTAGCCGCCCTGACGGCGCGCGAACAGCTGCTCATCATTGACCACATGGAGGGCCGCAAGCCGCGCCAGGATCGTGCTGATGAGCTGCTCAGCTTCGTGGGCTTGGAGGGCTTTGGCAACCGCCGCATGAACCAGCTTTCTGGCGGCCAGCGCCAGCGCGTCAATATTGCGCGCGCGCTCATGGGCCAGCCTTCCGTGTTGCTTGCGGATGAGCCCACCTCCGCCCTCGATTCCAAGCTTTCGCGCGACATTGCCAAGCTACTGCGCGGTGTTACCGAAGACTTCGATACCGCAACCCTGTTTATTACCCACGACCGCAGCTTGCTCGACTATGCCGACACTGTGGTCGAAGTCAAGGACGGAAAGCTTTCCGAATACTCCGAGCTAGCAGCCTAGGAACCTCCTCATCTCTCACATGTTCATACAAAGGGGTAAATTAATACCCCGTTATGATTCGACCCCGCAAGCCCCGAGTAAGCCCAACTGACTACCCGCGCATGCAGCAGTGGACTGCGCTGCATGCGCTCATGTTGAGCATTACCGTGGTGGCCTGCGGGGTCTTTATCGTCGCTGCTCGCAGAATTAAGGGAACCTCCCGCGAGACCTTTATCCGCCGGATGGTGGGCTGGGCCTTGCTGGTGGCGGGTACTGCGTGGACGATAATCTCCCTGGACCCGAAGCAATTCGATATCCGTGAGTCTTTGCCTTTGCACCTGTGTGACGTGCTGCGTCCGATCCTGGCGCTGGGCCTCATTACTGGCAACGAGCATGCCCTGACCTTGACCTACTTCTGGGGCATCATCCTCAACCCGCAGGCCATCATCACCCCGGATGTCATCTACTACTTTTCCCCGCGCTGGCTGCGGTTTGCCACCTACTGGTTTTTCCACATCGTGGCACTTGCCGCGCCCCTGGCACTAACCTTTGGTCTTGGTTACCGCCCCACCTGGAAGGGGTACCGCTTCGCCGTCAAGGTCACGCCCGTGTGGATGGCACTGGCCATGGCGGTCAATGCGAAGACCGACGGGAACTATGGTTTCCTTAACCACGCGCCGGGCAGTCCCTCCATCATCAACCTATTCGGCCCATGGCCCGGTTACATCGTGGTGGAGACCCTTGCCGTCGCGGCAGCATGGGCGGGGATGACGTGGCCGTGGGAAAGCACCTCGCTGCGCCGCGGCACGGTGGCGGTCGGCCCGCGCGGGCTCATGCGCAAGTCCGTCGGTACTGCGTCCGGGATCCTGCGCCGGGCCACGGTACGTTTTCGTAGATAGTGGCCCGGAAATCGCAAAATTCTAGGGCTTCGTTGCGAAAACGTACCAAGACGGCGGCGGCCAGGCACGGATCGATCAAATAAGACCCCAGATCGTATTTTTGGGGTGCTATTTGATCGAAACGTACTCAGCGGCGGAGCTAGCGCTCGGCGTTGAGGAGCCGCGCGATGGCCTGCGGGATGGCCGCGGCGATCTGGGAGGCAGAACAGGGCGCGAAGCCCTCGGGGGTCTCGGCCGCGATGGCCGCTGCGTGGGCGTGGATGGCGCCGGCGTGGAGAACTTCGGTGATGATTTCGGTGGGGGACGGGGAGGAAGCGGTGGCGGAAAGCTGGGCGATGACAGCGCCGAGGATCCCGGAGAGCACGTCCCCAGAGCCGGGGGTCGCGGCAAAGGAGTGACCGGCGTTGAAGGAATACAAAGGCTGGCCCGGCGCGGTAACGCGGGTCAGTCGGCCTTTGAGCAGGATGATGCTGTTCAGTTCCTCGGCTAGCTCGTGGAGGGCGCGGCTCCAGCCGGTGGCCGCATCGGGAGCAGAGCCGAAAGCGGCCTCGTAGAGGCGGCGGAACTCGCCTTCATGCGGGGTGAGGATGATCATCGGGTGTTCGGTGACTGTCTGGCGCAAGGAGGTGTTGCGTGCCAGAAGCGTGAGGGCGTCGGCATCGATAACGGTGGGCAGTCCCTGGGACAGGATTGTGCGCAACTCGGTGGCCGCCGCCGTATCGGTACCGCGGCCGGGGCCCACGACCCAGGCTTGGGCCTGTCCGGCGGAGGCCACGTCGGGATGGCAGACCAGCTCGGGCAGCAGAGATGTGATCGAGTTATCGCCGATGAAGCGCACCATCGAGGGGGTGGCACGCACCGCTGCGGTGGCGCAGAGGATCCCAGCACCCGGATAGGTATCGCTGCCGGCAGCCAGAGCAACGACGCCCCCGGAATACTTATCCGAGCGCGCGCCTGGTGTGGGATCAACGATGGGGCCGGTGCAGCCAACCGGCCAGGGGCGGGAAGCGCGCCCGCCCGGCAGATCGAGTTCGCCCGATTGCCACGCAAAGGCCGTCGGAACGGAAGGCTCGTGAGCGATGAATGCCGCTGGTTCATCCAGTTCGGCGAGGGTCTCGGCAAAGGAGGACGCGCCGGGCAAGAAGAGATCAGAGACCACGACCTGCCCGCATTCGGCGGCCAACGCGTGGCCGAGACGCGGCGAACCGAAGGTGACGGTGACATCGGCGTTAACGGCATCCGCAGCACACACTCCCGTGTCGGCGTCGACGCCGGTGGGCATGTCGACGGCTAAGACTACGGCCCCGGCAGCGGTGGCCTTGCGGTAGAGCGAGAGCGCGGTGCCGCTTAAGCCCCGGGCGGAGCCGAGGCCAGCGATGGCATCGATTACCAGTGAGCTGTCTGAGGGCGCGCTGCCGTTAGGCAGCGCGTCGGCAGAAAGGACCGTACCACCGGCGGCACGGAACGCAGCGAGGGCCTCCTCGTGGCAGCGTTCCGGAACCAGGGCATGGACCGTAACCCCGCGCGCAGCCAGCTCCGCCCCGGCAAAGAGCCCATCCCCGCCGTTGCCGCCGGAGCCAGCGAGAATGAGCACCGTCCCAGGCTGTTGCTCCAGCATCACCCACGCGGTTTCTGCCACTGCCGCGGCGGCCAGCTTCATGAGCTGATCCTCATGAGACTGTTGTTCCAGCAGTCGGTTCTCAGCGGCACGAACAGTGGTAACGGTATAAGCAGGGCGCATAACCCACACCCTAGCGCGCGGGTTGGCAGGTGGGGCACCAAAAGAGGTTGCGGCCCTGCATGACCTGCTCCCGGATCTCGGTGCCGCAGACGTGGCAGGGTTGCCCGGCGCGGCGGTAGACGTAGACCTCACCGCCATGATCATCTTTGCGGGGCTCGCGGCCCATGGCCTCCGGGGTATGGGCATCGCGGACCGTATCGATGCGGCCGTGCTCGACGCCGTAGTTCATGAGATCGACCAGGTCAGACCAGATCGCGTCAAACTCCGCACGGTCGAGCTGGTTGCCCGGAATGAAGGGGGAGAGCCCTTGGCGGAAAAGGGCTTCTGCGCGGTAGATATTGCCCACCCCAGCGAATAGGCCCTGGTCCATGAGCATGGCACCGATGCTGCGCTTTGAAGCATGCACGCGGGCCCATAGGGCATCGGGGTCGGCGTCCTTCCGGAGTGGATCCTGGCCCACCTTCGCCACCTTGGCCTGGTACTCATCCTCGGTGATGAGCGTGCAGAACTGCGGGCCGCGCAGGTTCGCGGCTGTCGTTCCGTTATCAATGCGCAGCCGGATTTGCCCCCACACATCGGCAGAAGGCTCAAAGCGCAGGGAGCCAATGAGGCCTAAATGGATATAGATAACGTGACGCGGGTTATCCGCATCGAAGTGGAGAAAGAGATGCTTGCCAAAGGCTTCGGCGAGTAAGAGGGGTGAGGCGCTGACAAGCGCGGCCTCCGCAGCGAACCGGCCTTGGGGGCTGCTCACGGCTAGCGGCTTGTTACGGAAATCCGCATTGAGTGTGCGGGCAAGGCGGTGAATAACGTGTCCCTCAGGCATGTCAGGAAGTCTACGCGGGGGCTATGCTGCTGTAGACTTTTCGGGTACTACCCGTTGAACGGAAGGGCCTAAATACTATGGGGCGCGCGCTCGGTTTTGATCGTGAAAAATATATTGAACTGCAGTCGGAGCATATCAACGCTCGGCGCAAAGAAATCGGCGGGAAGCTCTACCTTGAGATGGGCGGCAAGCTTTTCGATGACATGCACGCCTCCCGCGTTCTACCCGGATTCACCCCGGATAACAAGATTGCCATGCTCGAGCGCATCAAGGATGACGTAGAAATCCTCGTCTGCATCAACGCCAAGGACATCGAGCGCCAGAAGATGCGCGGTGACCTGGGTATCCTCTACGAAGATGATGTGCTGCGGCTTGTCGACGTCTTCCGGGACCGCGGCTTCCTGGTCAATAACATTGTCATGACCCAGCTCGAGGATGGCAATAGCCAGGCGGAGGCCTTCATCGAGCGCCTTGAGCGTTTGGGGCTCACCGTGGCGCGCCACCGCATCATTCCGGGCTACCCCGCCAACATCGACCTCATTGTCTCCGAGGATGGCCTGGGCAAGAACGACTACGTGGAAACCTCTAGGGACCTCGTCGTGGTCACCGCGCCGGGGCCTGGCTCCGGCAAGCTGGCCACCGCGTTGTCGCAGGTCTACCACGAAAATCTGCGCGGTGTGCCAGCGGGCTACGCCAAGTTCGAGACCTTCCCCATCTGGAATCTGCCACTCGATCACCCGGTGAACCTGGCCTATGAGGCGGCCACCGTGGACCTCAACGACGCCAACGTTATCGACCACTTCCACCTCTCCGCGCACGGCGAATCCACGGTGAACTACAACCGTGATGTCGAGGCTTTCCCGCTGCTGAAATCCCTGCTGGAGCGACTGACCGGCACCGTGCCCTACCAGTCCCCGACGGACATGGGTGTGAACATGGTGGGCTTTTGCATCACCGATGACGAAGTCTGCCGCGAAGCCTCCCAGCAGGAGATCATCCGCCGCTACTTCAAGACTTTGGTGGAGGAAGCCCGCAACGGCCTCGACACCACGCAGTCTGAGCGCGCGGCCGTAGTCATGGCGAAGGCCGGCATCAAGTCCACCGACCGTCCGGTTGTGCTCCCAGCGCGTGAGAAAGCGGAGGAGACCGACGGCCCGGCAGCCGCGCTGCAGCTTCACGACGGCACCATCATCACCGGCCGCACCTCCCCGTTGCTGGGCTGCTCCGCAGCCGCGCTGCTCAATGCACTCAAGCACCTCGCTGGCATTGATGATGACCTGCACTTGTTGTCCCCGGAATCCATCGAGCCCATCCAGACGTTGAAGACAAAGCACCTGGGTTCACAGAACCCGCGCCTGCACACCGACGAGGTGCTCATTGCCTTGTCGGTATCGGCGGCGAAGGACGAGAATGCCCGCCGCGCGCTCGATGCACTGAAGGAGCTTCAAGGCTGCGATGTTCACACCACCACCATCTTGGGTTCGGTGGATGAGGGCATCTTCCGCAACCTGGGCGTCCTGGTGACCTCCGATCCGGTCTTTGCCCGCAAGAGCGCGCTGTACCAGAAGCGTTAAATCCCACTCGCCGGACGTTGACTGAAAGCGCCACCACGTAAGGCATTTCCCCAGACCTAAAACCCGCAACCTGCAGGTGGGCGTCGCCAAGCGCTTGCCGACGCCCACCTGCCCACCTGGGAGTTTCGGGATCGAGGTCTGGGGCTTTGGCTTAAAAGCGGTTGTAGTGCTGGGCCCAAAAGATTGGGGCTCTTGCCACTAGCAGGCCTAGACTTGCGGGCGTGACTATTGGCAAGATTCTCCTCTACTACTGCTTTACTCCCATCGAGGACCCCACCGCGATCATGCTGTGGCAGCGATCCCTGTGCGAGAAGCTCGGGCTCAAGGGCCGCATCCTCATCTCGGAGCACGGTATTAACGGCACCGTGGGCGGGGACATGGATGCGTGCAAGCGCTATGTGCGCGAAACCCGTGAGTACCCGGGATTTAAGAAGATGGAGTTCAAGTGGTCCGAGGGTAGCGCGGAAGACTTTCCGCGCCTCTCGGTCAAGGTCCGCGATGAAATCGTGGCCTTCGGCGCGCCGGGCGAGCTCAAAGTGGATGAAAACGGCGTCATCGGTGGTGGTGTCCACCTCAAGCCCGAAGAGGTCAACAAGCTGGTGGAGGAGCGCGGCGAGGAGGTCGTCTTCTTCGACGGGCGCAACGCCATGGAGGCGGAAATCGGCAAATTCAAGAATGCCGTGGTGCCGGACGTGCGCACGACCCACGACTTCATTGCTGAACTTGAATCCGGCAAATATGACTGGATGAAGGATAAGCCCGTGGTTTCCTACTGCACGGGTGGCATTCGTTGCGAGATCCTCTCCGCCTTAATGAAGAACCGAGGCTTTAACGAGGTTTATCAAATTGACGGCGGCATCGTCCGCTATGGCGAGAAGTACGGCAACGATGGCCTGTGGGAAGGCTCGATGTACGTCTTTGACAAGCGCATGCATCACGAGTTTGGCCAGGGCTTAGAGGATCCGGGCTTTATTCAGCTCGGCCACTGCGTGCATTGTGGGAAGGGGACGAATACCTTCCATAACTGTATTAATGAGGACACGTGCCGCAAGCAGGTGCTCATCTGCGATGACTGCATCCAGCACGTGGAAACGCAGCACTGCGGCCGGCCGGATTGCGCCGAGGTGGCTGCCGCCCAAGCGCAGGGTTAGTTTTCGAGCACCGGGGCCAGCAGGATCTGGATATCGTTGATGCACCAGATCATGAAGTTGCCGGCCATGACCCAGAAGATGGCCATCCAGCCGCGCCAGCGCACGTAGGCTTTGAGCTTGCGCACCATGATGACTGCGCAGCCGATCATGCCAATGAACGGGATGATTAGCGTCGTCGTGGCGAACACGGTGCGCTGGGTCCTCGTGCAGAGCCAAGCGGCGTATTCGGCCTGGAGGCAATTGGTTGTGGTCCCGGCGACCTTGAAGAGGCCCGCGAGGAGAAGCGCATAGAGCGCCGAACCGACGAGGATGAAAATCATAAACCACAGCGCTTGGCGCGAGGAACGGCGGTTGGCCTCGGCGACGGTGAGGGGATCGGGTTCGTCGGCAAGCTCGTCAAAGCTGCGGGGCTCTGGGCGAGGCAGGTTCGTATAGTCCGCGTCGGACGTGAGATCGTTTTCGGGGTGCTCGGCTGCCATGGTTTGTCAGTCTAACGTGCTTCTTTATCGTAGGTACTGGGACAGACCAGTACTGGAACGCCCAAGTGGGGAAGCAACTCGGTGGCGGTGCTGCCAATGAAGACGCGTTCGATGGGCCCCATGGGAGCGGAACCCAAGCAGAGCAGGTCGCCCTTCTTCCACTTCAGTGAATCCACCGCGCCGGACCAGCCATGGCCACTGCCGATGGCCGTCGTGACCGATACCTCCGGGTAGGTCTCCGCGATGAGATCGTGGGCGCGGTCCAACAGTGAGAGCGAGTGCTCACGCCAATTCGGTGCATCGGGGGGAAAGGTCGGAGAATATTCGAGGGGGACGTCGACCAGCCCCTTGGCGGAAAACGCCAGGATACGCAGGGGGATTCCGCCGCGCTGCGCAATGCATGCGGCATGCAGCAGGGCGGGGTCGTCGGCATTGCCCAAGTCCGTAAAGGCGAAATTGATGCGGGTGACGCCGTGCTTGGACAGCTTGATACCACGCGGGATGAGCCCCACGGGGAGGGGCGAGTAGTGTAGAAGCGCGTCGGCAGTAGATCCCGAGAAGAAACGGCCCTTCGGCGCGGATTGATTGGCTCCAAGGAGGATGACGCTCGCCTTGAAGTCCTTAGCCGCCTGTTCCAAGAGCTGGGGGCGAGAGGGCCCTGCCAAGAGAACGGAGACATTCTTATCGAGCTGCTCCTTGTCCACCCCGGCTTCGTTCAAGGCCTGCTTGACAGCGCGTTCGCAGGTCGCGCGTTCCTTCTTGAACCACTTCTTGTAGGAACCGCTGAGCTTGCTGAGCGACGTCACGGTGAGGGGCTGCGAAATGGTTGAAACCACGCGAATCCGAACGGAGGTGGAACGTGCGAGCCACGCGGCAAACTCGATGGCCTCCGTGCCGGTGGAGCTAGGACTCCACGACACGAGGACGCGGAGCGGAGGGAGCTGGTCGTCCGGGGAGCATGGCCCTTCCGCAGGGTGTGAAGAATTCTTAGCCATTCAATAAAAAGTTCGGGGTCGTTTTCTTCATTATCGACCCTTCATGCCGGAAAATAAAATCCGCTCTACCGGCACTTTTTGGTCTATTTCCCTTCCATGATTGGACGGTAGACATCGGCAAGCTTGGAGATGAGATTGACCAAAGCGTCAGCGTCCTTGATATCCTCTGGGTCGAGCCAGCGTAGGATCTCAGCCAAAGCCGCCGCGCGCTGGCGGGAGACGATTGTCAGCTCGGATTCCCCAAGCTGGGTAAGGGCGACAAGTACGCCGCGGCGGTCTTTTTCATCGCGGTGTCGTTCCACGAAGCCTTGACGCTCCAATTGGTATAGCGCATTGGAGGCGGTGGGCATTCGGATGAGTTCTGCTTGCGCGATAGTACTGACACGGGAGGGGCCGCGCATGCGCAGCTGGTTCATGATGGAGACCTGCGACGTTGTCAGGGACGTGCCCTCCGTGGTGCGCTGGAAGATGAGCATGAGCTTGTTGAGCGCCGGCTGGATCTGGCGGGCGACTTCCAAGGCGTCCTCATAGGGGACCGGGGATTCAATAGTTTCTTCACTCATGGAAAGTAAGTGTAGCTAGAGATCGCCCGCTTCGGTAGTTAGTTATTTGAAAAATTAGGTTTGCTATCACGAAGTGTTTAGCGGCGCTCTAGATTGTTGGCGTCGCCGGCACTACACTGTCCGGCGTGAATTCTCCGTCTAAGGCAGAGTCGGCAAAGGTAAAGCCAGCCGTGGCCTACCGCAATGAGGTCTCCTATGAATGGGAGCGCGCGCAACATCTGCGTGAACTTCGTGCGGGGAAGCTCGGGCGCGAAGAGGTATGCGATGCCGATTTTCTCCTTCGTGCCGCGGCGAAGCACCACGGCGTCGACATGCACAAGCCGTGCCCAGTCTGCGGTGAGGACATGCGACTGACCCGGTGGGTGTACGGAGATGCCTTGAAACGCCGAGCAGGCAGCGCACGGAGCGAAGCAGAAATCGCGGAGATAGCCGCCGAGGGAATCGAATTCACCGTGCACTTCGTGGAAGTGTGTCCGGCGTGCCGCTGGAATCATCTGCTTCGAGCCGCCACGGTCTATGCTCTAGGGTAGTTTTGGCTTCCCAGTTCGCGCCGGTAAGCTGCATATATTTACAGTTTCTGTACAGGATTGATGAGGACACGGATCAGTGACCGAGAAGGAAACCTCTGGGCGAAAGGCCGGTAAACGTCGGAAGAGCCCCTCGCGCAGCGCACGACATTCATCCAGCTCTAAACGCCGCTGGCCGTGGATCGTGCTCACTGTTCTATTCGTTGTAGTGGGCATCCCCGCCCTTCTCTTCGGCTACGCGTATACGCAGTACGACGTCCCTGAGCCCGAGGAGCTGCAGCCGAGTCAGATTTCCACCATCGTCGCCGGCGATGGGGAAACGCAGTTGGCCAAGCTGGTTCCGCCCGAGGGCAACCGGCGGCAGGTGACCCTGGACGATATTCCGGATTATGTAGAGGGATCCGTGCTGGCCGCCGAGGACCGCGAGTTCTGGACCAACTCCGGTTTTTCCTTCACGGGATTGGGCCGTGCTGTCTTGGGCAAGCTCACGGGCGATAGCACTGCCGGTGGTGGTTCCACGATCACCCAGCAGTACGTGAAGAACACGCTGGTGGGTGACGAATACTCCTACGTCCGCAAGATTCGTGAGCTCATCTACTCGGTGAAGATGACCAACGAGTGGTCCAAGGAAGAAATCCTCAACGCCTACCTCAACACGGTCTACTTCGGCCGTAATGCTTATGGCATTGAGGCCGCGTCCAACGCTTACTTCAACAAGGACGCTAAGGATCTCACCGTGGAGGAAGGCGCTATGCTCGCCGGCCTCATCCAGTCCCCTTCCGTGTTGGATCCGTGGGTGGATGAGGAACGCTCGCAGGCTCGTTGGAATTACGTCATGGATGGTCTCGTCGAGATGGGCGAGCTGGATTCGGCTGAACGCTCCCAGATGGGTTTCCCAGAGACGCGTGACCCGGGTGAGTACTCTGCCTACACCGAGGCGCCCGGTGCTTATGGGCACATCAAGAACCAAGTCACCGGCGAGTTGGCACGCGTGGGAATCACCGAAGACCAGCTGGCCACCGGTGGCCTCAAGGTGACCACCACCATTGACATGACCGTTCAAAACGCGTCAACCGACGCCGCCCACGAGCAGCTTGCCGTGCTGCAGGAGGACGCCCGTGCCGCAGCCGTGACCATCGACCCAGCAACGGGTGCTGTGCGCGGTTACTTTGGCGGCGATGACTCGAATGGTTGGGACTACGCCAACTCCCCGCTGCAGACCGGCTCGGTCTTTAAAATCATGGCGCTGGCCGCGGCCCTCCAACAGGGTATTGACCTCAATACCTATTACTCCTCCGCTCCCTACCAACTGCCTGGTTCGCAGACCGTGACCAACGTGGGCGGCGGCTGTGGAAGCTGTTCCATCGCTGAGGCGCTGAAGAATTCTTATAACACGTCCTTCCTGCGCCTCCAGGATGACCTGGACAACAAGATGCAGGATACCGCGGACATGGCCCACGCGTTGGGCGTCGCCCGCAGCCTGCCGGGGATTGAGAAGACCCTGACGGAGAACGGTGGAACGCCGTATGAAGGCATCGTGCTGGGCCAGTACCAGTCCCGCCCGCTCGATATGGCAACCGCCATGGCCACCTTGACTAACCAGGGCGTGTGGCACCAGCCGCACTTCGTGCAAAAGGTAGAGAACGCCGCCGGTGAGGTCCTCTACGAGAATCCGACCGATGGCGGTGAGCGTCGCGTCTCCGCCAACGTGGCTAATAACGTTATTTCTGCGATGCAACCGATTGCCGCATGGTCGAATGGTGCATTGGCTGGTGGACGCCCGTCGGCGTCTAAGACTGGTACCACTCAGCTGGGTGATTCGGGCACCAACAAAGATGCCTGGATGGTTGGTTCCACGCCGCAGCTGGCTACAGCAGTGTGGGTAGGCACAGCCGATAACACCTCCGCAATCTTTAATCAGTGGGGCGGAATCATGTACGGCTCGGACGCGCCGACGAAGATTTGGAAGTCCATCTTGGATACCTCTCTGGCCAACGTCGAGCAGCAGTCCTTCCCGCAGGCGTATCCGATTCACTATGGCGTCGGCAGCTGGGGCTCCGGGTATGTCTATGACCCGAGCCAGAGCACCACGTGGAATCAGGCGCCGGCAAGCCCGGAGAACGAGGGCGACGAGGAAGCGTCAGCCGAAGACGGCGAGCACCACGATGAGGGTCAGGGTGAGACCCCAGACCATCCAGCGCAGCCTGAGCAACCGGCCGAACCCGCAGAGCCCGAGGTCCCTTCACTTGATGACATTCTCAACGGAGATGGACTCGACCAATTACTTGGTCAATAGGAGATTGATCGCCCGGTGAGCTATCACACTACTTCGCGGATCGTGTCTCTCTCATCTGAGTCTATGACCCATAACGCGGTCGACGCCCTGGGTGGGCCGACGGGGCGCTTTGCTCGTTCGGCTTATGCTGGGTGGTGGACACCCTTGCGCGTGGTTATCACCCTGGCGTGGACGTTTTTGGCGTTTGGGTTTTTGAGTAAGGCAACCTGTGCGGGCAGTCGCCGGGGCGAGGATGGCCTCATCAGCCTGAACTGGGATGGCAACCGCCAATACACGGCCTTTTGCTATAACGACATCGTCCCTCTCTATGGTGGGCGCGGACTCGATCAGCCGGGCTTCCCCTATGCCTATTCCTGGGTTGAGGGCGATCTCACCCGCTACATGGAGTACCCAGCACTGGCCGGCCTCTTCCAGGGAGCCGTCGGGTGGCTGGCGCGCACCACCTATCCGGCCGTCGAGTGGCTTGGGATGGCAGATGTCAGCTGGTACTTCGGACTGACCGCGTTCATCATGTCTCTCGTGTGGGTCGGCACCGTGGTGATGGTTTTTCAGCTCACGGGGAACCGGGCATGGGACACCATCCTCATGGCGGCCAGCCCGCTCGTGGTTATTCACGCTTTTACAAACTGGGACATTCCGTCGGTGGCCTTCATGGTGGGTGCGCTACTCGCAGTGACGAAGCGCAAGAATTGGCTTGCCGGTATCCTCATCGGCCTTGGCACGGCCTTTAAATTGTGGCCCCTGTTTATCCTGGGTGCGTTTTTAGTGTTGGCCATCCGCCATAAACGGTGGGCACCTTTCTTCAAGATGATCGTGGCAACCGCTGTGACGTGGCTCGTGGTGAACCTTCCCGTGGCACTGGCCTACCCCGAAGCGTGGGGCGAGTTCTTCAGGCTCAATCAAGAGCGCGGTGCGGAGTGGACCACGATCTATGCGCTGTTGAGTCGCGTGACGGGCGTGGGCTTCGAAGCCGAATTCCTCAACACCTTCTCCCTCGTGGCCTTCCTAGCGTGCTGCGCTGCCATCGCCATTATGGGGCTTACTACGCCGCGTGCGCCACGGGTAGCTGAGATGATCTATCTCATCATCATAGCCTTCCTGATCTTCAACAAAGTGTGGTCGCCGCAGTACTCACTGTGGCTCGTCGTACCGGCACTTTTGGCCCTGCCACGTTGGCGCCTCATCTTTAGCTGGGCGCTTGCCGACGCCCTCCTCTGGCCCATCCTTACCTGGCACATGCTTGGGGCTGAGAATAAGGGCCTGCCGCACGAGATGCTGGATATCGCCGTGATTACTCGTGATGGCTTCATCATTGCCATCGGTGTGCTGATCATCCGTCAGATGTGGGGCAAAGCGGAAGATAAGGTCCGTGCGGCGCACGGCGGTAGGGATCCATTGGCGGGGGATTTTGCGCTATGACTATGACGATCCTGGGCATCATCTCCATCACGCTGGGTTTTATCTGCGTGTTGAGCGCCTATTACCTGTTTCAACGCTCTCAAGACCGCACCTGGCCCATTGTGCTGGGGCTGCTGGCTCTCTTGTTCCTCACTGTGATTCCTGCTGGTGCGGCGATCTTTGTCGCGGCGACACACTAGATGTGGCCGAGGAGATAGGGGATTTCCTTTTCCGCCGGTCAGTGCGGTACTGTGTGAGGGTTGCTTGACGCAACAGACCCTCCTGTCATATCCGCAAAGGTGATATGGCCGATACCAATTACTAGACCATAGGAGGTGATGAGGTCCGTGCGTCACTACGAAGTCATGATCATTCTGGATCCTAATCAGGATGAGCGCACCGTAACCCCGTCCCTAGACAAGTTCCTCGAGGCAATCCGCAAGGATGGCGGCAAAGTCGAAAAGGTTGACGTGTGGGGCAAGCGCCGTCTTGCATACCCGATCAACAAGAAGGAAGAGGGCATCTACGCAGTCGTGGAGCTGGAGTGTGAATCCCACTCCGTTCTCGAGTTCGATCGCCGTCTGAACCTGAACGACTCCATCCTGCGTACCAAGGTTCTGCGCACCGACAGCAAATAGCGGATACTGGGTTTCGAGCAATCCACGTAACCGATATTAAGGAGTAAAGACATGGCTCAGGGAGATACCAACATCACGGTTGTCGGCAATATCGTTGCTGACCCGGAACTGCGCTTCACCCCGGCGGGTGCCGCAGTAGCGAATTTCCGTGTTGCCTCCACCCCGCGTCGCTATAATCAGCAGACTTCCCAGTGGGAGGATGGCGAGGCCATGTTCCTCACCTGCAACGTGTGGCGCCAAGCCGCAGAAAACGTTGCGGAGACCCTGACCAAGGGCATGCGCGTTATCGTTAATGGCCGTTTGCGCCAGCGCTCTTACCAGACTCGTGAGGGCGAGAACCGCACTGTTTTTGAGATTGAGGTCGATGAGGTCGGCCCGTCCCTGCGTTATGCAACCGCCCAGGTTAACCGCAAGTCCGGCAACGGCGGCGGCAACTATGGCGGCCAGCAGCAGGGTGGTGCTAACTACAGCGGTGGCAACCAAGGCGGTTTCTCCGGAAACCAGGGTGGTTTCTCTGGAAACCAGTCCCAGTCCTCTGCCCCGCAGCAGTCCCAGCAGTCGGCTCCGAGCAACGATCCGTGGAATTCGGCACCCCAAGCAGGAAGCTTTGGTGGTGCGGATGCAGAACCCCCGTTCTAAAACTGTCACGCAAGTATTCATTTAACTCAATTGAAAGGCAGGGATCATGAAGCTGATCCTCACCGCTGCCGTTGAGAACCTCGGCGCCCCCGGCGAAATTGTAGAGGTTAAGGACGGCTACGGACGTAACTACCTGCTTCCGCGCGGCCTGGCTATCGTTGCCACCCGCGGTGCTGAGAAGCAGATCGAGGGCATCAAGCGCGCCCAGGAAGCTCGCGCAATCCGCGACCTGGACCATGCACGCGAGATCCGTACCCAGCTGGAGGAGCTCAAGGACGTTAACGTCCCGGTGAAGACCTCCGAGTCCGGCAAGCTCTTCGGCTCCGTGTCCGCAGAGGACATCGTGAACGCCGTTGCCGCCGCTGGCGGCCCGAAGCTGGACAAGCGCATTGTTGTGCTTCCCAAGGGCCTGGTCAAGAAGACCGGCAACTACCAAGTCGAGCTGAAGCTGCACGCTGACGTTATCGGCAAGGTGAACTTCTCGGTCGTCGCTGCCTAAGAACTAAGGCGCACGACGGTCACCCTCCGTCCGCCCGCGTGTGAGGCGCGGCGCCGGTACGCAGGACGTGACCTTAAGACAACAGCAAGGCTTGAGGCCGTGCTCCTCCCACTATGTGAGGTGGTGAGAGGAAGCACGGCCTCAGGCCGTTTTGTGGGCTTTTGGGGATAGAGATTTGGGGAAAGACTCAAACTGTGGATAACTCGCACTATCTGTGGATAACTCGGTGGTGAGTTAACGGTGAATTTACTCACGGCGCACGGTGTTAACCCGCTGGTAGGGGCGATATTCAGTTGGGGGGCCTACTTTTCCACCGGTTTTGTGCGGATTTTCACACTAGGAAAAACCTATCCTGACCAGTGGAAATAATCATCGCAGGTCACAGCGCTGCAAAGTTATCCACAGCCCTGACCTCTGTCTTTGCACACCGTGTCTTTGCTGACCTGGGAATTCCACAGGTCTCTGTGGATAACTATGGGAGTTATGCCCAAGGGGTAGTGTCTTGACCCTCAGCTAGACTGTTGTGTACAACGCGCGGTTGCCGCTCGGCACTGCATCGAAGCCTGGCCGTCCGGCGCGGAGAAGAGTGAGGATTTCAGGCACACGGCCAGGGTGGGATTAATGAACGGTGGGATTAATGAGCAATGACTAATGCCAGTTTTGATGATGACCAGGTTCCACCACCACCGGAGCCGGTAGAGGAGGAACCCCGCCGCTCCTACCGGCAGGAGGAGCCTAAGCGTTACGGCGAATTCCGTCAGCCGCCCGCGGACCGTGAGGCAGAACAAGGCGTCCTTGGTGCTATGCTCCTGAGCCCGAACACGGTCATGGAGGTCATTGAAGAGCTGGAGCCGGAGGATTTTTACTATCCTGCGCACACGCTCATCTACCAGGCCATGATTGACCTTTATGCCGCAGGCACCGACATTGATGCGGTGATTGTGGCGGCCCGACTCGATCGATATAACAACCTCGAGCGCGTTGGCGGTGCGCCCTACCTGCATACCCTGTTGGCCACGGTGCCAACCGCTGCCAACGCCCGCTATTACGCGGAGATTGTCGCGGAGAAGGCGGTGCTGCGCAAGCTGGTGGACGCTGGAACAAGAGTCGTCCAACTCGGCTTCCAAGGCTCCGAAGACATGGAGATTGAGTCCGTGCTGGACCGCGCCCAGCAGGAAGTTTTCGCTGTCGCGCAGAAGAAAACGACCGAGGATTACCGTGCGCTGAGTGATCTCATCGATCCCACCATTGATGAACTCGCCGCCCTGCAACAAAACGGCGTGGAGTCCGGCGTGCCCACCGGTTTCATCGACCTCGATAACCTGACCAATGGTCTGCGTGCCGGCCAGATGATCATCGTCGCCGCCCGCCCTGGCGTTGGTAAGTCCACGCTGGCCATGGACTTCATGCGCTCGGCATCACTGCAGCATAACAAGACCTCCGTGGTCTTCTCCCTGGAGATGTCTGCCTCAGAGATCGTCATGCGCCTGTTGTCTGCGGAGGCGGAAGTGAAGCTGTCGGATATGCGCGGTGGCCGCGTGTCCACGGAGGATTGGGCCAAGATCGATGACACCCTCAACCGCATCCAGGATGCGCCTCTGTTCATCGATGATTCCCCGAACCTCACCATGATGGAAATTCGCTCCAAGGCCCGCCGCCTCAAGCAGCAGCACGGTCTAGACCTCATTGTGCTGGACTATATGCAGCTGATGTCTTCAGGCAAAAAGGTGGAGTCCCGCCAGCAAGAGGTTTCGGAGTTCTCGCGCCAGCTCAAGCTGTTGGCCAAGGAGCTGGAAGTTCCGCTCATCGCGATTTCGCAGCTGAACCGTGGTCCAGAATCCCGTACCGATAAGAAGCCGCAGCTGGCGGATCTGCGTGAATCCGGCTCGCTTGAGCAGGACGCCGATATGGTTATGCTGCTCTACCGCCCAGACTCACAAGACCGCGATGATCCCCGCGCCGGTGAGGCGGATATCATCCTGGCCAAGCACCGTGGCGGCCCGATCGACACGGTGAAGGTGGCGCACCAGCTGCACTACTCCAAGTTCGTCAACATGGCGCACGGTTAAATTACAGGTCCACGACAGCGTTGGGGTCACCCAACCGTGGGCCGAGGATGACCAAGACCAAGAAGACCGCAGCCGCGGCGAGCGCCAGCCATCGCCACACCGGGAAGAAGCGCTCGCCACAAAGCCGGGCGAATGCCGCGCCGATGAGCACGCCGATCGTATTGAAGATGAGGTCATCAATATCAGTGCGTCCTAGCGCGAAGGCATACTGGACTGTTTCCAGTGCCAAACTCAGCGCGAATCCCCACGCGGCCGTTGCCTTGATTGATCGGCACATGCTGAAGACGAGCATGCCGAAAGGAATGAAAAAGGCGGTATTGCCCGCATACTCAAAAAGCGGGCCAAACCAGGTGCCTCCGGAGAACTCATCAAGTGGCACCAAACGCAGGTCACGAACTCGCTGGTTCTCCGGCTTCCAGAGGTAGCCAATCTGATAGAAGGGCTTAAGCGTGGTGAGCGCGGCCATGACCGCGATCCACGCGCCAAGGGCGACCCTATTGAGCAAGGGTCCTGCCCTTGAACTCTGGCAGTGTCAGTGCTGCTACAGCTGCGAGGCCGAAGGCTGCTGCGAACAGCGCGAAGAGCGAGCCCGTTCCTGCCACCGCGATGAGCGGCGGAACGATGAGCGGTGCCAGGATTGATGCGAGTCGGCCGAAGCCAGCTGCCGCACCGGTACCGCGCCCGCGCAGGGCGGTGGGGTAGAGCTCCGGGCCGATGGCGTACAGCGCACCCCACGCGCCAAGGTTGAAGAAGGAGAGCAGGCAACCGGCCAGGATGATCATGGCTTCAGTGTTAGCGAAACCAAAGAACCCGGCCGACAGGGCGGAACCCACGAGGAATATCGCTAGGGTCGAGCGGCGGCCCCAGACCTCGATGAGCCAGCCGGCTGCGGCGTAGCCGGGTAGCTGGGCGAGAGTGATAATCAGCGTGAAGCTGAAGGACTTCACCAGGGAGAAGCCATCCGCGACAAGCAGTGACGGAATCCAAATGAAGGCGCCGTAGTAGGAGAGGTTGACGCAGAACCAGATGGTCCACAGCGCCAGCGTGCGCCCGCGCAAGGACTTTGACCAAATGCTGGTGGCGGTGACATCTTCCTCGGAGTAGGTCGGTGCCGGGGTCGTGCGGTCAATGTCCGCCTCGTCTACCTCGGCCTCAAAGGAAGCGACGATTTCTTCTGCTTCCTCGTGGCGGCCCTTCGACTCTAGGAAGCGCACTGATTCAGGCAAGTGAAGGCGTACATAGAGAGCGTAGAGCGCGGGCACCATGCCGAGCGCTAGGGCCCAGCGCCAGCCGCTTTCCGACGCCCCCACCACGAACGTTCCAATTACCGCAGCGAGGATCCACCCCACCGCCCAGAAGGCCTCCAGCAGAACGACCATGCGCCCGCGCACCTTGAGCGGTGCGAACTCGGAAATCAGCGTGGAGGCCACCGGCAGCTCAGCGCCGAGGCCAAGTCCGATGAAGAAGCGCAGGATGATGAGGAGCGTGAGGCCCGTTGCCAGGGCAGAAGCGCCCGTGGCAAGGCCATAGACCAGCAGGGTCAGAGCAAAAATGTGGCGGCGGCCGAACTTATCGGCCAAGAGGCCGCCGAAGGTGGCGCCCAAGGCCATGCCGATGAAGCCCACGGACGCCAGCCATGAGGACTGGGTCGGTGTGATCCCCCAGTGCACGGCCAAAGCGGCCATGATGAAGGAGATGAGGCCCACGTCCATGGCGTCGAGCGCCCAGCCGATGCCGGAGCCGAAGAGGAGACGTTTGTGTTTTCCAGTGACGGGAAGGCGGTCGAGCCTTTCCGTGCGTGAGATAGAGCGATGATCAAGACGATTCATGCAGGCTAAGCTTACTCCTCGGGGGTAAAGCTTTTCAGCCGCAGAGAATTGGTCACCACAAAGACTGAGCTCAGGGCCATTGCCAACCCCGCCAGTAGGGGGTTGAGCAGGCCAAATGCTGCCACAGGAAGAAGAATAATATTATAGGCGAACGCCCAAAATAGGTTGCCCTTGATGATGCGCAGGGTGCTGCGCGCGAGTCGCACTGCCTCGGCGACGGAGCGCAGGTCGTTGTTCATCACCGTGATATCGGAAGCTTCGATGGCCACGTCTGCTCCCGCGCCCATCGCGATTCCGAGGTCCGCCTGCGCGAGCGCTGCGGCGTCGTTGACGCCATCGCCCACCATCGCCACGGTCCGCCCCTGCTCCTGCAGTCGAGCGATAGCCTCTACCTTGTCTGCCGGCATGACCTCCGCTGTCACGTTGGCATCATCAATGCCAACGGCTCGCGCCACTGCACGCGCCGCGCCGGCGTTATCCCCGGTGAGTAGGTGAGGTGTAAGTCCTAGCTTGTGCAGTGCCGCGATGGCGGTGGCGGAGGATTCCTTGATGCGATCCTGCAGCTCGATGGTGCCTGCCAGGGTGTCATCGACGTAGACGCCGACCTGGGTCCCGGTGCCCTCATAGCCCGCAGGCGGCCGGCCGACTCGCACGTGCGCGCCCTCAATCGTTGCCTCGATGCCTTGGCCGGGAAGCTCGTGGAAGTCTTCGGCTGTGGGGAGCTCGCCGTCGTAAGCCGTGCGGATGGCGCGTGCGATGGGGTGCTCGGAGCCCTGCTCTGCGGCCGTGGCGAGACGAAGAACGTCCTGCTGCGTGTGCCCTGCCGTAGATTGGATTGCTCCCACCGACATCTGGCCTTCCGTGATGGTGCCCGTCTTGTCCAGAACGATGGTGTCGATCTGGCGCGTCGATTCCAAAATCTCCGGGCCCTTGATGAGGATTCCCAGTTCGGCGCCGCGCCCGGTGCCCACGAGGATTGCGGTGGGCGTCGCCAAGCCCATGGCGCACGGACACGCGATGATGAGGACGGAGACGGCGGCCACGAAGGCTGGGGCGATACCACCGAACAACAGGTGTGCCACGAGGGCGAGGAGAGCGATGCCGATGACGATCGGGACAAAGACGGCGGCGATGCGGTCCGCGAGACGTTGTACAGGGGCCTTCGAGGTCTGGGCCGCAGTGACCAGCGCGCCCATCTGGGCCAAAACGGTGTCGGAGCCAACGCGGGTGGCGCGCACCTCAAGGCGCCCAGAGGCGTTGATGGTAGCGCCCGTCACCGTGCTGCCGGGTGAAACCTCAACCGGCATTGACTCGCCGGTGAGCAGGGATTCATCCACGGCGGAATGACCGCTGAGAACCACGCCATCGGTGGCGATCTTCTCGCCGGGACGGACCACAAAAACATCGCCTACGTGGAGCTCGCTGGCGGGAATGCGGGTTTCGGTGCCGTCGCGAAGCACGGTGGCTTCTTTAGCCCCCATAGTCAGCAGCGTGGTGAGCGCCTCGGAGGAGCGTCCCTTAGCTTTGAGCTCAAACCACCGTCCAAGCAGCAGGAAGGTGATAACCATGCCGACGGATTCGAGGTAGATGTGGTCCATCTGCGCGTCATTGGAGCGTAGCGTCATGTGCATGGTCATACCGGGCATTCCGGCATCGCCGAAAAAGAGCGCGTAGAGCGACCAACCGAAAGCGGCGGTAGTGCCCAGTGTGATGAGAGTGTCCATCGTGGCAGCGCCATGCTTCAGATTGGCCCAGGTAGCGCGGTGGAAGGGTGCTCCGCCGATGACGTAGACGAGTGTCGTGAGCATCAAGCAGGCCCACTGCCAGTGCTGAAACTGCAGGGCCGGGACCATGGAAAGCAGCATCACTGGTAGCGAGAGTGCTGCGGAGAGCAGAGTGCGCTGCAGGATGTCGGAGGCCTCGCTCTCGCGAGCATCCTCCGCCGTGCTTGCTGGTTCCTCCCCCTCACCGTCCATGGTGAATGCTCCGTAGCCCGCGCCTTCGACGACGTCGATGAGATCGGCGGGCGTCGTCGTTGTAGGGTCATAACTCACGGAGGCAGACTCCGTGGCGAAGTTGACCGTGGCTTCAACGTTGTCGAGCTTGTTGAGTTTGCGCTCGACGCGGGAGGAGCACGACGTACAGGTCATCCCGGTGATGCCGAGGGTGAGGTTGGTGCTCATGGCGTCTAGGCCAACTCGTAGCCGGCTTCGGCGACGGCAGCAGCGACTTGGTCGTCGCTAAAACCCTCCCCGGTGACGGTGACTGCGCCGGTGGTGTGGTCGGCAGTAACGTCGGTTACGCCACTGATCTCTGAGATCTCTTCCTTGACGGAAAGCTCGCAGTGGCCACAGGTCATGCCGGTAACGGTGTAGGTTGTGGTGCTCATGGTGATGAATCCTTCTCTCTTCTTAACGGTTAATGCTACTGCCAAGAATATACCCCCCTGGGGTATACGCGCAAGGAATAATCGAGTCTTGTGTACCGTTGAGGGTTGATAGAACCGACAAATATCCCCGAGACTGATAGGAACAACATGGCAACGATTGACATTACTGAGGACACGTTCCAGGAGACCATCTCTGCCGACGGCATCACGCTCGTCGATGCCTGGGCGGAATGGTGTGGCCCGTGCAAGCGCTTCGGCCCGGTCTTTGAGAAGGCATCTGAAGAGCACCCTGATGCCACGTTTGCCAAGCTGGATACTGAGGCCAACCAGGAGCTATCTGCGAAGCTGCAGATTCAGTCCATCCCTACCTTGATGGTTTTCCGCGATGGCATCCTGGTCTTCCGTGAGGCTGGCGCCCTGCCGCCGGCAGCCCTGGAGGATCTCATCGGCCAGGTTAAGGCCCTCGACATGGACGAAGTCCGCGCCCAGGTGGAGAGCTAGAAGGCGGAATAGTCCCGAAGACTTCTCCTTGGTGCGGAGGGCCAAGTACGCCCGCCGCGCGCGCTTTCCTGTGAGTATCGCTACACTCGCAGGAAAGCGTCTTTTTATATAGGCCACTAATAAGAGCTGCATTAAATACTGTTGCAGGAACCACTAAGGAGTGAGTGCGATGGCAAATCCATTTAGCAAAGGCTGGAAGTATGTGATGGCTTCTTTCGATCAGAAGATCGACGAGAACGCTGACCCCAAGGTCCAGATCCAGCAGGCCGTGGAAGGTGCGAAAGAGCAACATCGCCAGATTTCCGAACATGCGGCGGAGATTATTGGACGCAAAACCCAGCTGGAAATGCAGCTCAACCGCCTGGTGAAGTCCCAGAAGGACTACCAAGACCAGACCCGCCGGGCGCTGGAGCTGGCGGATGCTTCCGAGGATCCGCAGAAGGCCGCCGAGTACAACCAAGCGGCAGAGGTCGTGGCGAGCCAGCTGGTCGCCGTAGAGAATGAGTTGGCCAATCTGAAGTCCCAGCACGAGGCCGCCGCCCAAGCTGCCGAGCAGGCGAAGGCCCAGCAGCAGCAGTCGGAGGCCCGCCTTAAGGAGCAGCTCGCGCAGGTGGACCAGTTGCTGTCCCAGGCTGATCAGGCAGCGATGCAGGAGAAGAACGCTGAGGCCTTGGACTCTATGAACGAGCTCAAGCCCGATGATTCCACGCCAACGTTGGATTCGGTACGCGCCAAGATTGAGAAGCGCTACGCCGATGCTCTCGGCGCTCAGGAGCTGCACCAGGCAGCTGGTGGCAGCCGGATTCAGGAGATTTCGGCCGCGGGCCACGATATGGCCGCCGCGTCCCGCTTGGACGAGATTCGCGCCGAGATGGCCAAGAATAAGGAGATCGAAGGTTCCCCCTTCGCTAGCGACCAAGCGCTTGAGACTGGCACCGAAGCTGGTGTTGGTTCCGAATCGGAGACCACCGAGGGCAAGCAGTAGCCACCGCGGACCACATCACCGCATAGAAAAGGGACCTTTGAGAGCGGGCCGCGTAGCGCGGCCTGGGAGTTTCAGCGCCTTATGCTCTCAAAGGTCTCTGTGGTGTTTTAGCTATCTTGCCGGCGGATATTGATGAGCACGCCGCGGATGCCCGAGTGGAAGCCATCGCGCAGGTTGACGCGCTGGGTTTCGGTGAGCGTGTACTCGTGCAGCGTTTCACAGGCGAACTGCAGCAGCGGGCGGTCGATTTCCGGTGGCAGCCCGCCGCCCGATAGCAGGTGAGCCTGGTCGCGTTGATCAGCGCTCGCAGCGTTGTCGAACCACCACGAGGCATATTGCTGTCCCACATCAAAGGGAGACTGGAACCCGGCGGAGCTCCACACTTCTTCAGGGAGCGGAACGTACTTCGAACGTAGCTTGCGGCGCGGTGCCATCATCGACGGCTTTGGCGCGGCCGGCTTGGGAGCAGGCTTCGAGGCTTCGGTGCCTGCTTCCGACTCTTTGTCGGCAGGCTCCTGAGCAGCGGTTCCAGGCTGGGAGGGCTCCTCGTCCTCGGCGGGGACGCTGGGTGCTGCTGACTCGGGGTGAGCGGCCGTGGCCGCCACATCTTGTGCCGCGGCAGAAGGAGTGGCCGGCCCGGGTTTCGGTGCGGAGGGGAAAGCAGCTTGTGCCTCGGTAGGTTCTTCGCATTCCGGAGCGAGCTCGCTAGCGGCATCGCTCACGTCCTCGCTGCCGTCCTCGGAATTCTGGGGTTCGCGGATGGTTGGCGGTAGCGGGCCTTCGAGAACCTCGAGCTCCATTGCATCGGCGAAGTCCTCGCGCGGATCAAGGATTGTGGTGGAATCACACGCATGGCGCAGAGCGGAGGACATTGAATCCCAGCCGAAGCCGTAGAGGTGCACGCGCACGCCGTTATTGACGGCTTCCTGCACTCCGGGGATCATGTCGGCGTCGCCGGAGACCAAAACAAAGTCCGTGACTTGGCCCTTCATAGCGGAGACGATCATGTCGGCGACAAGGCGGGTATCCACCGCTTTTTGGGTGCGGCGCTCGCCCCATTCGATGAGTTGGCCGGTACGCAGCTGCACGCCATCGCAGACGCGCAACGCTCGCTGGTAGCGGTGGGGCCCAGTATCCGGGATTCCGTCATACCAGTATTGGCGGTGAATACGGTTTCCAACCTGGTTCTCAATCATGGAACCAAGGGAGCTGACTACTTCGGGTAAATCAATCTCTAGCTGGGCTCGGGCACCCGTTTCCCATGAGTTATAGAAACTGGCGAGTAGATATGACGTGTCGACGAAGACAAGTGTTCGTTCAAGCATGGCTCCTAAATTCCGTTCTATTTCTTCTAAATAATTTTCTTAGGTCACTTCTGTGAGGTCTTCCAGCCTAAGGCCGGTGTGTTCCAGTGTGCCCCATTAGTCACAAAACGTCGATAACCTTGAGGGAATTCCCAGGTCAAAGTCAGGGCTCGATGCAGTCTTGCCAGGACTAAAGGATGGTTATATGGTTAGTTACATGAGTAACCAACCAGCTAAGGAGTCGGCATGGATAACTCCGCGCAGCCGCTCTTCCGTCAGATAGCTGTGCTCATTGAGGACGCCATTATCGAAGGCACCCTCACCGAAGGGGCACAGGCGCCGTCCACGAACGAGCTGGCCGCCTTCCATAGCATCAATCCCGCCACCGCCCGTAAAGGCCTTTCTCTTCTCGTGGATCTGGGGATCCTCGAAAAGCGCCGGGGCATCGGGATGTTTGTCACCTCAGGTGCAGCCGAAATGATTCGCGCGCGGCGTCGCCAAGAATTTGCAGCCGAGTACGCCGCGCCGCTGATCGACGAAGCCGTGCACCTGGGCTATACCCGCCAGCAGCTCCATGACCTCATTGATCTTGTCGCAGAAAGCCGAGGACTCTACTCATGATTTCCACCCCACACTTCACCTTCGGCGACGGCCTCACGCATGGCCTCGTCGGCCCCAACGGTATTGGTAAGACCACGTTGCTACGCAAGATTGCCGGACAGCTGAATGCTTCCGGCATCAAGGTCGATGGCGACAAGCCCTATGACAATGAAAAGGTGCTCAACAAGGTTGTGCTTATGGGTATCGACAACCCCTTGCCCGAAGGCTGGAACGTGAAGAAAGTCTTCACCGTAGCCAGCCTGCGCTGGCCCACCTGGAACAAGGAGCGCGCCGAGGAATTGGTGGAGCGTTTCGAGCTCCCGATGAAGAACTACTCGGGGCTTTCCCGCGGGCAGAAGTCGGCGGCGAGCTTCATTGTCGCGGTGGCTTCGGGGGTGCCGTACATGCTTCTCGACGAACCCTATCTCGGCCTCGACGCTTCCAAGCGGGAAGTATTCTACGAAGTCTTACGCGAGGAGCATGGCCGCACCATCATTGTCTCCACCCACCACCTCAACGAGTTATCCGGTTTGCTCGATACCGTGGCTTTGATGGGGGAGAGCCCGATCTCCGGACCCATCGATGAGTTCATTGAGGGCGTCGTCCAACTCACCGGCTCTGCCGAAGCCCTCGATCGCGCGCTGGGGCGCCTGCAGCTTCCGGTCCTTGAGCGCGAAACCTCAGCCGTGGCAGACCGCGCGCTTGTCGACGCCCGCCCCAACCACACCACCAACGTCTTCGACATGGCCCAGGAAATGGGTTTGCGTGCCAGCGAGGTATCCCTCGAACAGGCAGTGTTGGCATTGGGGGAGGCATGATGAAGCTCTATAGACATATGGCGCTGAGCTGGAACAGCTTCTTTTTTGCCTTGTGGATTGTTGTCCTTCCGGTGCTGGGAATGGATCGCGGGCAAGGGTGGGCCATTGGTTACTCACTCTTTATGGTCCTTATGGTTTACCTTTCGCAGCCTGATTTCACGCGTTATCTGACCTTTGGGTTGAGCACCCGGGTGTGGAATGGGCACCGGCGAATCAATGCTTCCCTGACGCTTGTGCTCATTCTTGTTAGCGCGCCCTTCGCCTTTCCGTGGTGGACTCTCATCGCGCCAACGGCAGCGTGGATATTCTGCGTGGCCAAGCGCGTCGAGCCATCGCGCATGACCGCGAGCTCCCTCATCGTAGGCAGCGATGGTGATTCTTCGACGGGCTGGTTCTCAGCGTCCCCGGTCTCCCAAATTGTGTTGCGTCCCCAGGTCCGCGCGTGGATGTGGACTGCGATCGGTGTAGCCATCGCAATAGCGATAACCATCGTGGTGAGCAAGCTGTGGGATGCCGCCGTGGGCATCGTGGGTGTCATTGTTACGTTGATTGTCCTGCCGCTAGTTGCTGATTCAATCCGCAGCTCACTCAAAGATGCAGTGGCCTTTGGGCTGCCGCGCGGTGCCTGGGCTAAGGCCACTGTGCTGTGCACGGCAATCCCCGTGGTCCTATCGCTCGTGGCCGATCTGGTAGCGATGATGTGGACCGGCAATCCAGCGGGGTTCACCATCGTGTGTCTTGCTACAACGTCACTACTTTTAAGTTTCGCCATTACCGACAAACCGACGTGGCTTTACACAACTGCGCTAGCGGGAGCAATCGCCATACTGTTCATAGCGTGGCTTATCAATCCCAGCGTTGCGATGGGGTGGACGTTCACAGGGATGGCAATCATCTACGTTGTGTGGGTTGCCGCGTATCCCCGGATGGCTAAAAAGACCAACGTGTTTAGCCCGGGCCTCATGGGCTGGTTTGGGTCACGCTGAGCGCCAACCAATGTCGGCGTTAAACGGTTGTCTTTGTGCACTTCAAGAAGGGATAAAAACCTTCTTTGAAGTGCATATTTGTGTTTTTTCAAGGCCGTATGTAACTTTATATGAGTCAGCGCGACCGACAGCGCCCCACAGGAACAGAGGTTCTTGGAGAGAGGCGGTAGGAAAACAGGCCCTGACAACAAATATTTTCCTTACTCGCAGTACTGCGTTTCGCTTAAAGCGGGCCGTATGGCTGTGTGGTGACGATGTCTGAGAACTCAATAGTGTGCCAATGTACTTT